>CAMFHW010000051.1 GCA_945952175.1 uncultured Phenylobacterium sp.
GCCCAAGCCCACCCCGCCGACCCCCACGCCGGAGCCGCCCGCCGCCCAGCCGGCGCCCGAGCGCCCGACGCCGCCGCCCGGCCCGGTGAGCGAGGGCGCCCTGCCCGGTTCCGAGCAGGACTTCGTCGTCAATGTCGGCGACCGCGTCTATTTCGACACCGACGCCTATGAGGTGCGCGCCGACGCCACGCCGGTGCTGAGCGCCCAGGCCGCCTGGCTGGTCCGCTATCCGAACGTGCAGATCCGCATCGAAGGCAATGCCGACGAACGCGGCACGCGCGAATACAACCTGGCCCTCGGCTCGCGCCGCGCCAACTCGATCCGCGAGTTCCTGGTCGGTCACGGCGTCGCGGCCTCGCGCATCGCCACCATCTCCTACGGCAAGGAACGGCCGATAGATCCGGGCACGGACGAGGCCGCCTGGCAGAAGAACCGCAACGGCCACACGGCCATCGTCAGCGGCGCCCGCTGATCCGGGCGTTCGCCGCAGGACGTGATTTCGAGGGGGCCCATCGCGGCCCCCTCTTTGCGTTGCGGCTCCAATTTGCGAGTCTTCCCTGAAGCCCCAATTCGGGCGCACCGCCCGCCGATGATGAGACCATGAGCCTTCGCCGTTTCGCCTCGCCCACGCTCGCCCTGCTCCTCGTGGCCTCGACCGCCGCGCCGGCCCTGTCGCAGACCCCGATGGACCCGCTCGACGCCCGCGACGCCAGGCGGCTCGACAAGATGGAGCAGGTGGTCCGCGAGCTGCGCTCGATCGTCTTTCAGGGCCGCGATTCCGGTAAGCCGGTGGTCGTCCAGCCCGCCGAGACCGACTACCAGCTGCAGGAACTGACCCGCCGGATGAGCGACCTGGAACAGAGCCTGACCCGGGTGAACGGCCAGCTCGAGACCTCCAACCACGACCTCGCCCTCGCGCGGCGAGACCTCGAGGCGCTGAAGGCCCAGAACCAGGCGCTCGACGCGCGCGCCAAGGCGCTGGAGCAGCAGCTCACGGCCCTGGCCCCGCCGCCGCCCGCGCCGGGCGCGGACCTGTCCGCCGGGGCCGCGGGTCCCGCCGCCGGACCGCCGGCGACGGCGTCGGAGACCTTCTCTCTGGCCCGCCAGGCCTTCATGGCCGGCGACTACGCCGCCGCCGAGGCCGGGTTCCAGGACTATGTCAGCCGCTACAATGCGAGCCCCAAGGCGCCCGAGGCGCTGTACTGGCTGGGCAAGACCCAGACCCAGCGCAGCGGCTGGGCCGAGGCGGCCGGCTCCTATATCGGCGCGATCCGCGGCTGGCCGCAGACCGCCTGGGCGCCCGACGCCGTGGTCGAGCTGTCCCGCGCCCTCATCCAGCTCAAGAAGCCCGCCGACGCCTGCCAGACCCTGGGCGAACTGGCGCGCCGCTATCCCAAGGCGCCGGCCGCCGTCCAGGCGCGGGCCAAGACCGCGGCGACCCAGGCCAAGTGCGCGGCCTGACGGCCGAGGCGCCGCCCGCCGCCGAGCCGGACGGACGGATCGGCGCGCGGCTGGACCTGCGCCTGCGTCGCGATACGGCCGCCCCGATCGCGGTGGCGGTCTCCGGCGGCGGCGATTCGGTCGCCCTGGCCGTACTGGCCGCCGACTGGGCGCGAACCGCGGGCCGCCGCCTGCTGGTCCTGCATGTCGACCATGGCCTGAACCCCGCGAGCCTCGGCTGGGCCCAGCGATGCGCCGCCCTGGCCGGACGGCTTGGCGCCGGGTTCCGCAGCCTGGCCTGGACTGGCGGCAAACCTCGGACCGGCCTGCCCGCCGCCGCGCGCGCCGCGCGCCACGCCCTCCTCGCCGAGGCCGCGCGCGCGGCGGGGGCGCACGTCGTCCTGATGGGCCATACGGCCGACGACCTGGCCGAGGCGGCGCTGATGCGGGCCACCGGCTCGACCACCCCCGACCCGCGCGAATGGTCGCCGTCGCCGGCCTGGCCGCAGGGACGCGGCGTCTTCCTGCTACGTCCGATGCTGGGAATCCGCCGGGCGGAGTTGCGGGCCCTGCTGACGGCGCGAGGGGAGGCCTGGATCGAGGACCCGGCCAACGACGATCCCCGTTATGCCCGCGCCCGCGCGCGGGCGGCGCTCGGCGGAGAGGGCGAGGTCGGCGAGGCGCCGCCGGCGCCGGCGCTCGGCGGCCTGGCCGGCCAGACGACCTTGAGCCCGGTCCTCACCCTGCCCCGCACGGCCCTGCGCACGGCGGACCGTGCGACCGCTCGCGCCTTCGTTGGAGCCGCTTGCCTTTGCGCGGCGGGAACCACGCGGCCACCCCGGGGCGAACACCTGGACCGGCTCACCGAAACCCTGCTGGGCGGCGCGGACGTCGTCGCCACCCTCGCCGGGGCGCGGATCGCGGCGGACGAACAGGCGGTGCGCTGGATGCGGACGGCCGGGGAGATCGGCCGCGCCGGCGGTGGCGCGCTGGCGCTCGGGCCCGGTGAGACCGGCGTCTGGGACGGCCGCTACGAGGTCGCGGCCGATCGCGCCATCAGCCTCGCCCCCCTGGCCGGCCATGCCTTGCGCCTGAGCCCCTCCGCCCGCGCGGCGCTCGGGGAATGGCCGGCCGCGGCGCGCGGGGCCTTGCCAGCGATGGCGGGGGACCGCACCGCGTGTCCGCCGCTCGAAGCGGTTCCGGGCGTGGAGGTGCGCGACCTCACCTTCGCCCGCCTGCTCGCCGCCTGCGGCGCGATCGAGCGCGAGCCCGGCTAGAGGCCGGCCTCATCTTCGGACGTCATCGCCGGGCTTGTCCCGGCGACCCATGATCGCTTCGCCCGCCATGCTTGGCGAAGGCCTTTGGCCCCCGGGGCCAAGCGGAGGTCATGGGTGGCCGGGACGAGCCCGGCCATGACGGCAAGAATGGAGCTCAAGCCGCCGCCAGAACGTGGTCGATGCCGTCGATGATCGGGTCGGCGAAGCGCTTGCCGAGCAGGCTCGCGTGACCGGCGCCCGCCACGTCGGCGATGTAGCCGTGCTGGGACGAGCGGGCCGGCGCGGCCTGGATCGCCTTCAGGGTCGGCGGCAGGCGGGTCGCGCCGGCCGTCACCACGGCCACCGGCAGGGCCGGGTCGTAGGGGCCGATCTCGCGACCCTGGGCCGAGGTGTCGGGCCAGTTCTGCACCTCCTCGGCGGCCCACCGGGCATGGGTGGCCGAGCCATAGATGCGCCGCTTCTCGGCCGAGGCCTCGGGCTCCAGGCCGATCAGGTCGCCGATCACCAGGGAGACCGGACGCATGAAGCCGGTCGGGGACAGGTGGCCGACGATGCGCATGGCCCGGCGATAGGAGTGGATCGCCCGCGCGGCGACCGGCGTCTCGATGGCTTCCGGCGTCACCGCGTCGACCAGCACCACGCCCTGGACCCGATCGCGGTTACGGCCGACGAAGACGCGCAGCAACAGCCCGCCCATGGAATGGCCGACCATGATCAGGGGACCGGTCTCGCCCAGATGGGCCAGCAGGGCCTCGAGGTCGGCAGCGATCGCCTTGCCGTCGCGCGGCGCGGGGCCGGGGTCGGAATAGCCGAGGCCGGCGCGATCATAGGCCAGGCTGTAGACGCCCCGCTCGGCCAGGCGCGTCTGCACCACCGACCAGTCGGCGGCGCAGCCGAAGGCGCCGCATTCGAACACGACCACCGGCTTGTCGGACCGCTCGCCCGCGCGCACCACCCGCAGGCGGCGGCCTCCGATATCGATGAGTTCCCCGCGCGGGGGGTGGAATCCGGCCACCATGGCGCCTCCGTCGAACAGGACCAGAGTTAGGGTCTGGCCCGGCCTTCAGGCAACACCATGGCCGCCAGGAATGTCCCGCTTATTTCCAGACGTAGCTTTTCGGAGCGTCTTCCGGTCCGAAAACGACCTCGACACTGGTCACGGCCTTGGCGCCGGCCGGGATCTTGAACAGGGCGCGGGCCGTCTCCGGCTTGACCATCATCGGGTCCTTGCCGTCGAAGGCGACCTTGACCTGGCGCACGCCGGTCTCCGGGTTCTTCAGGAAATTGGGCTGGTCGGACGGGTCGCCCTTGGTGTTGCTCGTCTGGAAGAAGCGCTTGGTCTGGCTGAGACCGGCGTACCAGACCACCTTGAACTCGCCGCCCCCGACCCACCAGTTGGGGGTCATGGCCACGGTCTGCGAATAGTCGCCCGTCTTGCCCTTGGTGGTGATGTCGTTGGTCTGCGCCGGCAGGACGCCATGGCCGCCTTCGGCCAGCGGGACGAACAGCGCGGCGGGGGCCGATGGAGCGGCCGCCTTGGGTTGCGAGCAGCTGGAAAGGCCGAGGCCGGAAAGCACGAGGATAGATGCGAGCGCGAGCCCGCCTACGCCAGAACGCATGGTCGTCTCCCCCTGTTATGTCAAAACCATGAACCTGCGCCGTGGTGTCGACAAGGACCCGGGGGAAACCCTGGGCTGTAAGGGATTGCGGCGTCCGGCACGGGTCCGGACGCAGCGAATCACCCTCGTGGCGGCTTAGCTCGCCGCCTCGACCGTCGGTTGGGCCGAGCCCTCGGTCGGAGCATGCAGGGACGGGAACTGCAGGCGCTGATGCACCCGCGCCCCGGAGTCGGCGCCGGCGTCCGTCGCCGGGCGGGCGGGCTTGCCCGAGACCTGCGCCATCAGGGCCTGCTTCCGTTCAGGGATCGAGGAGACCTGGGCGACGCGAACGTGCGGCGAGACATAGGAGGCGGCCTTCAGCGGCAGATCGGCCTGGGTCTGGAACTCGCGGCCGAGGAAGGAGGCCGGGTTCAGCGGCTTGCCCTGGCGACGGATCTCGAAGTGCAGGTGCGGGCCGGTGGAGTCGCCGCTCAAGCCCATCTTGCCCAGCGGGTGACCGCGCACGACGAACTCGCCCGGCCTGGCGTCGCGGGCGATGCGGCCGAGGTGGGCGTAGAAAGTGGTCAGGCCCGCGCCGTGCTCCACCTCGACATAGCGGCCATAGGAGGGGCTCTCGCCGGCCTTGGCGATGATGCCGTCGGCCACGGCCAGCACCGGCTCGCCCAGCGGGCCCGGGATGTCGACGCCCTCATGCAAGCGGCCATGCCGCTCCCAAGGCAGGCGGCGCAGGCCGAAGGGGCTGTCGACCGTGGCGCCGACCACCGGCTGGCCGCAGTCGAACACCGGCGTGGGCGCGGGCGGCGCGACCGGGGCGGCCTTGGCCACGGAAACGGGAACGGCCTTCGCCGCGGGGTGTTGGGAAAGGACGGTGTCCTTCGGCGGCAGGGCGGTCGCGCAGGCGGCCGTGACCACGGCGAGGGTCAGGGTCACGCCGGCGGCGCCACGCAGCCAATAGCGGCGGGAACGGCCGGAGCCGTCCAGATCAGTCGAAATCAAAAAGCGGGCCTCTCCAAGTACAGTCGAGCTTTAACGCAGGCCGATGAGGTCAATCGGCCAAGCTTCGACGTCTGATCGCGGTGTGTGCGAGCGCTAGATGGCGGGGGTTCTAGACGAAAAATGGGCGGGGTAAATGATTTATTGCCGGCCTCAGTGTCGCGGTCGCGAAGGAAGCGTGGCTATAGATTCAAGGCGTAAACGCTTTGCCTAACGCGTTCCGTCGAATGCCTGAGGCTCCGCAAGCTCGATTCATTGGGCCCTTCTCCCCTTGCGGGAGAAGGTGTCGGGCGAGCAGCCCGACGAATGAGGGGTCTCGCTCCCTCATCCGCTGCTTCTGGCGAAGTCGTGTCTTTGAAGGGCCGAAAGACCCCTCATCCGACCTTGCTCCGCAAGGCCACCTTCTCCCGCAAGGGGAGAAGGATTTTCGAAGCGCTACGGGCCTCAGAGCCCCTTGAGGATGCCCTCGACCATCTTCTTGGCGTCGGCGAACAGCATCATGGTGTTGTCGCGGAAGAAGAGCTCGTTCTCGACCCCGGCATAGCCCGAGGCCATGCCGCGCTTCACGAAGAGGACCGTGCGGGCCTTTTCGACGTCGAGGATCGGCATGCCGAAGATCGGGCTCTGCGGGTCGGTCTTGGCGGCCGGGTTGGTGACGTCGTTTGCGCCGATCACGAAGGCCACGTCGGCGGTCGGGAACTCGGCGTTGATGTCCTCCAGCTCGAAGACCTCGTCGTAAGGCACGTTGGCCTCGGCCAGCAGCACGTTCATGTGGCCCGGCATGCGCCCGGCGACGGGGTGGATGGCGTACTTCACCTCGACCCCCTCCTCCTTCAGCTTGTCGGCCATTTCGCGCAGCGCGTGCTGGGCCTGGGAGACGGCCATGCCGTAGCCCGGGACGATGATCACCTTGGACGCGTTCTTCATGATGAAGGCCGCGTCGTCCGCGGAGCCCTGCTTGACCGGCCGGGTCTCGACGCGCCCGCCGGCGGCGGCGGCGCTGTCGTCGGCGCCGAAGCCGCCCAGGATCACCGAGACGAACGAGCGGTTCATCCCCTTGCACATGATGTAGCTGAGGATGGCGCCCGACGAGCCCACCAGGGCGCCGGTGATGATCAGGGTGGTGTTCTCGAGCGTGAAGCCCAGCGCCGCCGCCGCCCAGCCGGAATAGCTGTTCAGCATGGAGACCACGACGGGCATGTCGGCGCCGCCGATCGGGATGATCAGGGTGATGCCGATCAGCAGGCTGAGCGCGAAGATCGCCCAGAAGGCCCAGATGGCCGCGCCCTGGCTCATGACCAGCACCACGATCAGGGCGACGATGCCCACGGCGATGGCGATGTTCAGCAGGTGGCGGGCGGGCAGCAGGATCGGCGCGCCCGACATGTTGCCGTTCAGCTTGGCGAAGGCGATGACCGAGCCGGTGAAGGTGATGGCGCCGATGGCCAGGCCGACGCTGAGCTCGACCAGCGAGTTCAGATGCACCGTGCCGTCCGCATTGGCGATGCCATAGGCGGCGGGCGTGTGAATGGCGGCCACCGCCACCAGGCAGGCGGCCATGCCGACCAGGCTGTGGAAGGCGGCGACCAGCTGGGGCATGGCGGTCATGGCCACGCGCCGGGCGATCACCGCGCCGACCGCGCCGCCGATCGCGACGCCGCCGAGGATCAGGCCCAGCGTCAGGACGTCGAGCTTGCCCTGGCTCCAGAGGGTGGCGAGCGCCGTGCCGACGGCGATGGCCATGCCGATCATGCCGTTGCGGTTGCCCGCCTGGCTGGTGGTCGGGGAGCTCAGGCCCCGCAGCGCCAGGATGAACAGGACGCCGGAGACGAGGTAGAGGATAGCCGCGAGGTTGGCGTTCACTTGGAAGCTTCCTTCTTCGCGGGTTCCTTCTTCTTGTACATGGCGAGCATCCGCCGCACGACGAGGAAGCCGCCGAAGATATTGACCGAGGCGAAGGCCGCGGCGACCGCGCCGGAGCCCTTCGAAATCAGTACGTTGCCGGTGAGCGCGTCGCCGCCGGGCGCCTGGGCCGCCACGGCCAGCAGGGCGCCGACGATGATCACCGAGGAGATGGCGTTGGTCACGGCCATCAAGGGCGTGTGCAGGGCCGGCGTCACGCTCCAGACGACGTAGTAGCCGACGAAGATCGCCAGCACGAAGATCGCCAGGCGGAAGACTGTGGGGTCTACGGCTTCCATGTTTTCCTCTGGGGGATCAGGCGGACAGCGCCGGATTGGTGATCTTGCCGCCCTGGGTGACCAGGGCCGCCTTGAGGATCTCGTCCTCGTAGTCGGGGGCGAACTTGCCCTCCTTGTCGAGCAGCAGGCCCGCGAAGGCGAACAGGTTGCGCGCATAGAGGGCCGAGGCGTCGGCGGCGATGCGGCCGGGCAGATTCGGCTTGCCGAGGATCTTCACGCCGTTGGCGGTGACGGCCGTCTCGCCGAGCTTGCCGCCCTCGACATTGCCGCCCTGCTCGATGGCCAGGTCGACGATCACCGAGCCGGGCTTCATCGAGGCCACCTGGGCGGCGCTGACCAGCTTGGGAGCCGGGCGGCCCGGGATCAGGGCGGTGGTGATCACGATGTCCTGCTTGCCGATGTGGCCGCTGATGAGCTCGGCCTGCTTGGCCTGGTACTCGGCGCTCATCTCCTTGGCGTAGCCGCCGGCGGTCTGGGCGTTCTTGAACTCCTCGTCCTCGACAGCGATGAACTTGGCCCCCAGGCTCTCGACCTGCTCCTTGGTGGCCGGGCGCACGTCGGTGGCGGTGACCACCGCGCCCAGACGACGGGCCGTGGCGATGGCCTGCAGGCCCGCGACGCCGACCCCCATGATGAACACCTTGGCCGCGGCGACGGTGCCGGCCGCGGTCATCATCATCGGCATGGCCTTGCCATAGGCCTCGGCGCCCTCGATCACCGCGCGATAGCCGGCGAGGTTGGCCTGGGAGGACAGCATGTCCATCACCTGGGCCCGGGTGATCCGGGGGATGAACTCCATGGCGAAGGCCGTGGCGCCCTTGTCGGCCAGGGCCTTCAGCGCGGCCTTCTCGACATAGGGGTTCAAGCCCGCGGCGACGATCGCGCCGGACTTCAGCGCCGCGATCTCCTCGTCGACCGGGGCGCGGACCTTGAACAGGATGTCGGCGCCCTCGATGGCGGCCTTGGCGGTCTTGGCCAGGGTCGCCCCGGCCGCCTCGTAGTCGGCGTCCTGGAAGCTCGCGGCCGCGCCGGCGCCCGCCTCGACGGTCACGGAAAACCCGGCGCCGATCAGCTTCTTCACCGTCTCAGGCGTCGCAGCCACGCGCGTCTCGTCGCCGCGGCGTTCCTTGGTGACGGCTATGACGGCCATGCCGCTGCTCCCCCTGGCCCAAACTCAGGGGGAACCTAGGGAAGGGGGTGGGTTATGTCCAGAGAACCGGGATCGGCGTTCAAACGATTGTTTGAATTTGCCGCAGATCGATGCTGCAGCGCAAAATCATGCCCTCGCCGACGGGTCGGCGAGGGTGTCGCGCCCTTTCGGGAAAGTCGTTAGTGCGCCGCTTCCGGCTTTTCGCGCAGCAGGAGCACGCCCAGCACCAGCACGACGGCGGCGGTGGCGAAGCCGCCGGCGAAGCCCGCCGGGGTGCAGAACCACAGGACCAGCATGGACAGCAGGCAGGCCAGGGCCAGCGAGCCCCACTTGGTCATGCCGTTGAACAGGTTGAAGGTCGCAACCTGCTCGGAGATGTCCATCTCGCCGCGGTGATATTCGGAAGCCATTCGAAGACTCTCTCGTCAAATCGGGGAGGAGAAACTTAAAAGCCGGGCGCAGTTACACGTTCTGGCCCCGCCCCTCAAGCGCGCGCGATGTCTCAGGCGACTTTGGAGGCGAGATCAGCCCGGCCAGGCCGAAAGCAGGGCGCGCAACGCCGCGATCAGCGCCAGCGGCTGGTCGATCATGATGTGGTGCGCCGAATCGGGGATCGGGATCTCCAGCATGTCCTTCGGGAACGGCGAAGGCTGGCCCTGGGCGCGGCGCTGCATCAGCATCGAGCGGTCGCCATAGATGTGGACCATGGGGACCGTGACGTTGAGCTTGCCGGGATCCATCATCCCGCCGCGGTTCAGCTTGCTCCACATGTTGGGATCGAAGCGCCAGGAGAAGCCCTCGCCGGAGCCGTCCTCCAGGGGCGCGGGCTTCAGCGAGCGCCGCGCGATGAAATCGGCCACGAACAGGTTTCCGGCCGCCTGGGGCGGCATCAGGCGGAAGCGCGACAGCGCCTCGCGCATGGTCGGATAGACCCGCTGGGCCCGGTCGGCGGTCGGGATGTTGCGGGCCGCGCGCTGGGCCTGCTCCATCATCCGCTTGCCCTCCGGCGAGTCCGGCGGCGGGCCGCCGAAGCCGGTGTCGACCAGGACGGCGGCGCGCATGCGCTCGGGATGGTTGGCCGCGGCGAAGAACACCTGGCTGCCGCCGAACGAGTGGCCGATATAGATCGGCTTGCCGGCGTCATAGAGGCCGGTCGCGCGGGCCACCGCCTCGGCGTCCTCGGCGAAGTCCTCGAAGGAATAGGTCTCGCGCCAGTCGCTCGCCCCCATGCCGGCCAGCGACATCGAGGTGACCCGATAGTCCTGGGCCAGATAGGGCGCGATGAAGCTCCACCAATCGGCATGGGCCGAGTTGCCGTGCACCAGAAGCAGGCCGGGCCTGCCCGCCTCACCCCAGGTCAGGGCCTCGATCCTCGTGCCCTGGCTCTCGACGAAGCTGCGCTCCGGCTCTTGGGCGAGCGCGTCGGTGAACCACTTGGGCGCGTCGGGCTCCTGCCCCTGGAACGGGGCCAGCGGCGCCTGCACCCCGGGCGGCAGGGCGCCGGGTTCGGAGTGGATCGGGCGGTCGTCATAGCCGACGGGCGCGCCCTCCTTGATGGCCGGATCCAATGGCATGGAAATTACCCCTGGCTCTCCCGATACCCCGCCTTGCGGGAGATCGAGCGGATGCCCTTATAGACGCCGGTCCCGGTCATCAGGGTGCGGTCTCCACACCAGATGCGGCCCCGGACGGTGAAAACGTCGTCCTGCTCTGAAATGATCTCGCTGGAGCCTTCCACCCAGTCGCCCATGTGGGCGCCGGACAGGAAGTCGGTGACCAATCGCACCGTGACCCAGCCGATCTCGCGCTGGTTCGAGATGACCCGACCCCAGGCCATGTCCGCGAAGCTCATCAGCATGCCGCCGTGGCAGTTGTTCATGCCGTTGGCGTGGTGCTCCTCCACGCGGAACGCCATGACCTCGTCATTGTTGGCGTCGCGCCTGGAATAGAACGGCCCGACCGTGCGGCCGAAGCCGCGCTGCCACAGGTTGATGACGAAGCCGTCGGGAACGACGGCGGCCTGGACTTCGGTCAGATCGTCGGACATCGCCGGGTCCTGATGGACTTGCGGCCCAACCTTGGCAAGCCTTTCGATGCTGCGGCGCACTAGACCTTCCTCCCCCGTTCACGGGGGAGGGGGACCGCCGAAGGCGGTGGAGGGGGCGAGACCGGACGCCGAGCTTGAGGCCGCCCCCTCCACCACGCCGGAGCCTGTCCCCGGGTCGACCTTCAGTCGAGCCCGGCGGGGCGCGGTCCCCCTCCCCGCTGCGCGAGGGAGGAAAAAGCTCTTCCGCACATTTCGCCGTTATTGGGCCGCTTCTTGCTTGGCGCGCGGCGGGCAGCCGTGTTTGATCCGCCTCCGAGTACGGGAGGGGCATGAACATGCGGATGTGGAAGACGGCGGTCGCGCTCGCGGCGATCGCGGCCCTGGCGGGGTGCGCCACCGCGCCGCCGGCCAAGCCGGAGGCCAAGGCCCCGGCCGCCAAGCCCAAGCCGCTGGCCAAGGGCCTCGACCCGGACAAGGCCGCCAATCCCTTCCCCTCGACCTACCGGCCGCTCCCGTCTGGCAATACCGCCATCGTCGGCGCCTCGGCCTTCACCGGCACGGGCGACCTGGTCGAGAACGCCACCGTCCTGATCAAGGCCGGCAAGGTGGAGGCGCTCGGCGCCGGCCTCGCCGCCCCCGCCGGCTACGAGGTGGTCGACGCCCACGGCAAGTGGGTGACGCCCGGCCTGATCGACGCCCACTCGCACCTCGGCGTCTATGCCAGCCCGTCCGTCGCGGCCCATTCGGACGGCAACGAGATGACCGACCCGGTGACGCCGCAGGTCTGGGCCGAGCATTCGGTCTGGCCGCAGGATCCCGGCTTCAACTCCGCCCGCATCGGCGGGGTGACCACCCTTCTGGTCCTGCCGGGCTCGGGCAACCTGATCGGCGGGCGCGGGGTCACCCTGCGCAATGTGCCGGCCCGCACCGTCCAGGACATGAAGTTCCCCGACGCGCCCTACACCCTGAAGATGGCCTGCGGCGAGAACCCCAAGCGGGTCTACGGCTCCAAGGGCCGGGCGCCGTCGACGCGGATGGGCAATGTGGCCGGCTACCGCGCCGCCTGGATCAACGCCGCCGACTACGCCCGCAAGTGGGACGACTACCGCGCCAAGGTCGACAAGGGCGAGAAAGCCGATCCGCCGAAGCGCGACCTGGCGCTCGACACCCTGGTCGGCGTCCTGAAGGGCGAGATCCTGGTCGAGAACCACTGCTACCGGGCCGACGAGATGGCCCAGATGATCGATATCTCCAAGGAGTTCGGCTACCACGTCACGGCCTTCCACCATGCCGTGGAGGCCTACAAGATCGCCGACGTCCTGGCCGCCAACGACATCTGCGTCGCCACCTGGGCGAACTGGTGGGGCGTGAAGCTCGAGATGTACGACGCGGTCGAGGCCAACGCCGCCCTGGTCGACGCCGCGGGCGGCTGCGCCATCATCAAGTCCGACGATCCCGACCTGATCCAGCGCCTGAACCAGGAGGCGGCCGCGGCGCTGGCCGCCGGCCGCGCGGCGGGGCTGAACATCTCCGAGGCCCACGCGATCCGCTGGATCACCGCCAATCCGGCCAAGGCGCTCGGCATCCTCAAGGAGACCGGGACGCTCGAACCCGGCAAGCGCGCCGACGTGGTGATCTGGGACCGCGACCCCTTCTCGGTCTATGCCCGCACCGAACGGGTCTATGTCGACGGGGCGGTGGCCTATGACCGCCGCGACCCGACACGACAGCCCAAGTCCGACTTCGATCTCGGCCAGCCCGGCGAAGGAGGCCGCTGATGCGCAACGCCCTGTTCGCCGCGAGCGCCGTCCTGGCGTTGGCCGCCGCGGCCCCCGCCGCCGCCGAGACCGTCGCCATCGTCCACGCCCGCATCCTGACCGCGGCCGGCCCCGGCGAGATCCCGCAGGGGACCGTGGTGATCCGCGACGGCAAGATCGCCGCCGTCGGCGCCAACGCCCCGGTCCCGGCCGGCGCGCGGGTGATCGACGCGGCCGGCGGGGTGGTCACGCCCGGCCTGTTCGCGACCGGCAGCGCGCTCGGCGCCGTCGAGGTCAATGCGGTCGGCTCGGACCTGACCGTCGACAACGAGGCGCTCGGCGCGGCCTTCGACCTGCAGTACGGGCTCGATCCCCGCTCCACCCTGATCCCGGTCGCCCGCCTGGGCGGCCTGACCAGCGCCGTGGTCACCCCCCGCTCCGCCGCCGATCGCGACGGCGACGAGGACGAAGGCGCCGACATGACGGCCGGCAAGGGCGATGGCGGATCGCGCTCGCACGGCCTGTTCGCCGGCCAGGCGGTAGTGGTCGACCTGGGCGGCCGCGAGGACATGGTCACCAAGGCCAAGGTGGGCATGGTGGTCCCCTTCGGCCGGGCCGGGGCCGGCGTGGCGGGCGGCGCCCGCGGCGCCGAGATCATCGCCCTGAAGACCGCCCTGGCCGACGTGCGCGACTACATGCGCAACAAGGCCGCCTATGACCGCGCCGGCTATCGCGACCTGGAGCTCTCCAAGGCCGACCTCGAGGCGCTGATCCCGGTGGTCCAGGGCCGCATGCCGATCATCGCCCGGGTCCATCGCGCCTCGGACATCCACGAGGTGCTGAAGCTGGCGCGCGAGGAGAACCTCAAGGTGATCCTCGACGGCGCCGAGGAAGGCTGGATGGTGGCCGGCGAGATCGCCAAGGCCGGCGTTCCCGTCCTCATCAACCCGCTGGACGACCGGCCGGAGACCTTCGAGTCCCTGGCCGCCACCATGGACAACGCGGCCCGCCTCAGCGCAGCGGGCGTGACCGTCGCCCTGGAAGCCTCGGAAGGCGCCGCCCACCGGGCCCGCGAGACCCGCTATGGCGCCGGCAACGCAGTCGCCCACGGCATGCCCTACGCCCAGGCCCTGGCGGCGGTGACGATCAACCCGGCGAAGATCTTCGGCGTCGCTGACCGGACGGGCTCGCTGGAGGCCGGAAAGGACGCCGACGTGGTGGTCTGGACCGGCGATCCCTTCGAGCCGCTCAGCCAGGCGAGCGCGGTGTTCATCAAGGGCGTGCAGCAGCCGCTGACCTCCCGCCAGATCGAACTGCGCGACCGCTACAAGGACCTCAAGCGGCCCATGCCGCCGGGGTATTCGCACTAGCTTGAAG
>CAMFHW010000052.1 GCA_945952175.1 uncultured Phenylobacterium sp.
CTTCCACGCCTGCGCGCCTCAAATCCTATCTCTCAGCGCGTAACGCAGCGGTCCCTATAGGTGAGGGTGGCGTCCCAGCCGATGCCGTTCAGGAAACCGCCGTCGAACTCGCCCTTCAGGTCGGCCGACAGGCGCATCGCTTCATAGTGGCGACGGCCCTCGGAAGGCCCGAAGTCGAACATCGGATTGCCGCCCTCGGCCAGCGGCCGATAGCGGACGCCCGGAATGTGGACGCCGGTCGCGAAGGCCGGGATCTGGGTCGGGTGCGCCGCCTGGTAGGCGATGTAGCCAGGGTTGGTGCTCGGTACGAAATAGCCGGCGAGAACCGCCGAGGTCAGGGTCGAGACCGTCGGATTGGTGCTGGCCGTCGGCGTTTGCAGGGCGAGATAGGAGGGAGAGGTCTTCCAGTGCGGGACCTCGGTCTCCGAATAGAGGGCCTCGACGTGCAGGTGCGTCTTGTCGCCGATGTCGGCGTTGGCCTCGCCATAGAGCTGGAAGCGGGTCTCTTCCTCGACCAGATTGTCGTAGTTCGAATAGTGAAAGTTGCAGGCCGGTAACGCGCCGGGGACGGCCACGCCGCCCAGGGGCGCGCAGCCCTGGTCGAGCTGGAACCCGGCCGCCGGCCCCCAGGCGCCCGCTCCGTTCTGGACGACCGGGATGAAGGGCGCGATGGCGTTGCCGCCCGACCAGCCGCCTTCCGGATTCTGGAAGTAGGTGAGGTTCGCCCAACTGCGCTCGGTGGTCTTCAGTTCGGAACGGTGCTGGTAGCCGCCGCTCAGCAGGATGTTGCCGTGATCGCCCTCCCAGCCCCACAGGAGGCTGCCGGTGTAGTTGCCGTCGGACCCGTCGACCTGCTGGAAGCTGGCCTGGCCCTCGAGCCCCTGGAAGTGGGTGCGGGTGATGAAGTTGACGACCCCGGCGATGGCGTCTGAGCCGTAGGTCGCGGCCGCGCCGTCCTTCAGCACCTCGACCCGGCCGACGGCGGCCGTGGGAATGATGTTGGTGTCGACAATGCCCGCGCCGCCTTGCCCGAACGGGTTTGGCGTCATCCGGTGGCCGTTGATCAGGACCAGGGTGCGCTGCGCGCCGAGGCCCCGCAGATTGACCGAGCCGGAGCCTTCGGAGCCCTGGGCGCGGGGGTCGAACTGGTTGGTTTCGCCCAGCACGCCCGACGACACCGGCAGCGATTTCAGGAGCTCGACGGTGGTGGGCGAGCCTTGTTTCTCCAGCGCCTCGGAATTGATGACCGCCACCGGCAGGGCTGCGTCGGTGGGCGTCCCGGCGATGAACGAGCCGGTGACGATGACTTCCTCGACGGTCGTGGCCTCCTTCGCGTCGGCCGCGAACGCCTGGCTGGTGAGGCCCATGGCGAACGCGACGGCCATGGCGGAGCCGCCGCAGAAATATCTGCTCTTGGACATTGTTGCTTCCTCCCCCCGAGGGTCCGCCGCATTCCATCTGACGGGAGGGGTCGGCCGCTCAGGTCGGGCGATTGAGGCTGAGTTGCGTCTCGCGCGCTAGCGGTTTGCGACAATCTTGAAACAATTCCGCATAACTGCGGTACTCGCGCAACACCGTTATACGTAAGGCGTTTTGACGCACCTGCCGAAAATCACTTCGCGCTTTTCGGACCCTCCGGCACCGTGCGAATGGCGTGGGTCTTGCAAGCTGCGATCCGACCGGCCAAACCGAGTCCGAGAGCCGCCCGCGGAGCCCATTTCCATGCCTGTCGAGCCCCGTCTTCCGACCAGCCCTGCGCCGCGCCGTCTGCTGATGGTCGCGCCGTTGCTGGCGGCCTTGGCGCTCGGCGGCTGTTCGCGCGGCACGGGGCTGAGGGAGTTCGCCACCAATCTGCGCGACCGCGTGGCCGGCGATGCGGCGGCGGCGGCGGCCGAGCGGGTGCTGCGCCCGAGCCCGGCGGAGACCGGCGGCGGGGGCGGCGGCCGTCCGCGGCCCAAAGCCGCCCAGCCGGGGCAGCCGGGCCAGCCCGGGCAATCGGGGGATCAGGGCGCCAGCGGCGACAATTCGACCGGACCCGGCGGCACGGCCACCGGCTCGGCCGATGCGAACCAACCGACCAAGGCCCCGTCGCCGCCGGTCATCTATTATTACCCGACCACGCCGACGCCTTCGGCCCCGTCGCAATAGGACGCGGGCCTGGACGGGCCTTCAGGTCTGGGGTGTCGGGGGGATGGTGGACGCGACAGGGATTGAACCTGTGACCCCTACGATGTCAACGTAGTGCTCTCCCGCTGAGCTACGCGTCCGACCGGCCTTGCTCCCTCTCGGGAACGGGAGGCGGCGGTATAACGGCGGCGATCTTCCCGCGCAAGACCCGTCAGGCGGCGGCCATCATCCGCTCCACCTCGGAGACGATCTCGCGCAGGTGGATGGGCTTGGACAGCACCTTGGCGCCGGGCGGGGCGGTCTCGCCGGCGGCCAGGGCCACGGCGGCGAAGCCGGTGATGAACATGATGCGCAGGCCGGGATGCTTGGCGGCGGCCAGGCGCGCGACCTCGATGCCGTCCATGCCGGGCATGACGATGTCGGTGAGCAGCAGGTCCCACTTCTCGTCGAGCACGGCGGCGGCTTCCTCGCCGTCGGCGCACGAAGTGACCTCGAAGCCCGCACGCTCCAGGGCGCGGGTCAGGAACCCCCGCAGGGAATCATCGTCTTCGGCCAGCAGGATCCGGGGCATGGGCGCTCCGCAGTCAGGTCACAAAGACCGACCTTAAGGCGCCAGATGTAAATCCACGATGAACCGCGGGGTCGCGCGTCCCGATCCGTTTGACCGCGGACGCGATTGGGGGGTCTTATGGCGGAGATGAACGCCTGGGAGCCCCTGACCGCGAGCCCTTCCGTCGCAAGGCCCGCCGCGGCTTTCGACGTGCGCCGCGCGGCGGCGGACGGGCTCCCGGCGCCGACCCCGCTGGTCTTCGCGTCCCCCCATTCCGGGCGACTCTATCCGGACGACATGATGCCCGCCCTCGACGGCGTGGCGATCCGGCGTTCCGAGGACGCCTATGTGGATGAACTGATCGCCGCGGCGCCCGACCTGGGCGCCGCCCTGATCGCCGCCCAGCTGGCGCGGGCCTATATCGACGTGAACCGCGAGGCCTTCGAGCTCGATCCGGCCATGTTCGCCGACGAACTGCCGGACTTCGCCCGCGGCCGTTCGGCGCGCGTGGCGGCGGGGTTGGGCGCGATCGCCCGCGTGGTGTCCGAGGGCCAGGAGATCTATGCGCGCAAGCTGACCTTCGCCGAGGCCCGCGCGCGGATCGAGACGGCGCACGCCCCCTATCACGCCGCCCTGGCGCGCCTGCTGGGCGAGGCCCATTCCGCCCACGGCTTCGCGGTCCTGATCGATTGGCACTCCATGCCCTCGGCCGCGGCGCGGGCCGGCGGGCGGGACGGTGTCTGCGATATGGTGCTGGGCGATCGCTTCGGCGCCGCCTGCGCCAGCCTGGTGACCACCCGGGTCGAGGCCGAGCTCGAGGACATGGGCTATCGCGTCGCCCGCAACGCGCCCTATGCGGGCGGCTACACGACCGAACACTATGGCCGCCCGGCGCGGCGCACCCACGCCCTGCAGATCGAGATCAATCGCGCGATCTACCTGGACGAGGCGACGCTCACGCCGACGGCGGGCTTCGAGCAGCTGAAGGGCGATCTGGAGCGGCTGACCCGCACCCTGGCCGCGGCCGACTGGAGCGCGCTGCGCGCCTGATCTCTCCCTCCCCATCATGGGGAGGGAGGTCGGCGTAAGCCGACAGGGTGGGGCTCTTTGAAGCTGTGGCTCACCTCGCCAGAGTTCCCCACCCGTCTGCCGGCTTCGCCGTCAGCCACCCTCCCCATGAAGGGGAGGGAAAGGGGCTGTGAATTGTCACATTTGGCGCCTACATGGTGGGCGCGCGCCGCCTTCCTAAGGCGCAGCTTTGCGTTCCTGGATGGCTGGCCGGGCTTGCGGCCAAAAAAAAGCCGCGTCCGAGGACGCGGCAGTTCATTAGGGAGGAAACGCCCAGGAAGGGCAGAGGCGTCAGCGACGCCTCACGTTTCGAGATATAGAGTGCGGCGCACAAAAGGGCAAGGGAAAAAGCGTAACTAGAGCTAGAATTTTCTCTGTAAGCCCAAATCAGCAAATCTAATCAACTGGATAGGCCTCCCCAAAATGGGCGACAAGGTGTGCTGCAACGCACAACGACGGTTGGTGAAATCGAGGTTCCGCGACGAGAAGGCGCTGGCGGAACCGCTCCCGCTCAACTACAAGCGCGCGCCCCTTCCGAGATAAGATTTAAATGTCGCTCCGCAACATCGCCATCATCGCCCACGTCGACCACGGCAAGACGACCCTCGTCGACCAGCTCCTCGCCCAGTCGGGCGTGTTCCGCGCCAACGAGGCGACGGTCGAACGCGCCATGGACTCCAACGACCAGGAGCGCGAGCGCGGCATCACCATCCTGGCCAAGTGCACCAGCGTGCTCTGGAACGGCAAGGCCGGCGAAACCCGCATCAACATCATCGACACCCCCGGCCACGCCGACTTCGGCGGCGAGGTGGAGCGGATCCTCGGCATGGTGGACGGCTGCGTCCTGCTGGTGGACGCCGAAGAGGGCGTCATGCCCCAGACCAAGTTCGTGCTGGGCAAGGCGCTGAAGATGGGCCTGCGCCCGATCCTCTGCCTCAACAAGGTCGACCGCGCCCACGCCGATCCGGACCGGGTGCTGAACGACGCCTTCGACCTGTTCGCGGCCATGGGGGCGACGGACGAGCAGCTCGACTTCCCGCACATCTACGCCTCGGGCAAGAACGGCTGGGCCACGCTGGACATGGCCAAGCCGAACGCCGACCTCGCCCCGCTGTTCGACCTGATCGTCGACCATGTGCCGCCGCCGAAGGCCGAGGCGCGCAGGGACGAGCCCTTCCAGATCCTGTCGGTGCTGATCGAGAACGATCCGTTCCTCGGCCGTCTCCTCACCGGCCGCATCGAGGCCGGCAAGGCCGTGCCGGGCCTCGCCATCAGGGCGCTGTCGCGCGACGGCAAGGAGATCGAGCGCGGCCGCATCACCAAGGTGCTGGCCTTCCGCGGCCTGAAACGCCAGCCGATCGACGACGCCGAGGCCGGCGACATTGTCGCCATCGCCGGCCTGTCGAAGGCCACCGTGGCCGACACCCTGTGCGCCCTCGACGTCACCGAGGCCCTGCCGGCCCAGCCGATCGACCCGCCAACCATCTCCATGACCGTCTCGGTCAATGACAGCCCCCTGGCCGGGCGAGAGGGCGACAAGGTGCAGAGCCGGGTGATCCGCGACCGCCTGCTGAAGGAAGCCGAGTCGAACGTGGCCATCCGTGTCACCGAAACCAGCGAGAAGGACGCCTACGAGGTCGCCGGCCGCGGCGAACTGCAGCTCGGCGTGCTGATCGAGGGCATGCGCCGCGAGGGCTTCGAGCTCTCCATCAGCCGCCCGCGCGTGGTGTTCCAGTCCCACGAGGAGACCGGCGAGCGGCTGGAGCCGATCGAGGACGTGATGATCGACGTGGACGACGAGTTCACCGGCATCGTCATCGAGAAGCTGTCCGCGCGGAAGGCCGAGCTGAAGGACATGGGCCCCTCGGGCGCGGGTAAGACCCGCATCAGCCTGATGTCGCCCTCGCGTTCGCTGATCGGCTATCAGGGCGAGTTTCTGACCGACACCCGGGGCTCCGGCGTGCTGAACCGCGTGTTCAGCCACTACGAGCCGTACAAGGGCGCCATCGACGCCGGCCGCAAGGGCGTGCTGGTCTCCAATTCGGACGGCGAGACGGCGGCCTACGCCCTGTGGAACCTCGAGGAGCGCGGCACGATGTTCGTCGGCGCCGGCGAGAAAACCTATCAGGGCATGATCATCGGCGAGAACTCGCGCTCGGACGATCTCGACGTCAATCCGATGAAGGCCAAGCAACTCACCAACGTCCGCGCCTCGGGCAAAGATGAAGCGGTGCGCCTGACCCCGCCGCGCCGGCTCACCCTGGAACAGGCGATCGCCTATATCGAGGATGACGAGCTGGTCGAAGTCACGCCAAAATCCATCCGGCTGCGGAAACAAGTGCTCAATCCTTCGTTCCGCAAGCGACGCGCCAAGGAAGACTAGGACTGGATGACGGCCGGCGATCCGACTGAGACCCACGGTACGGACCGCCAGGCGGCGCGCGAGCGGGGATTCCGGCTTCTGGCAGGAACGGTGGCGGGCCTGTTCGCAGCCTTCGCCACCCTGGGCGCGGTCTTCCTCTGGTACGACAGCACCGCCCGCTGGGTGACCCACACCCATCTCGTGCGCGCGGGCATCACCGACGTGATGCTGTCCCTGACCGAGGCCGAGTCGGCGCAGCGCGGCTACCTGCTGACCGGAGACGCCAATTTCGTCGCGCGCCTGGACAAGGCCAAGCAGGACACCGAGGCCAGCCTGCAGGCCGTCGAGCGGCTCACCCGCGACAATCCCGAACAGCAGGCGCGGATCGCGCGCCTCAAGGGCCAGATGGCCCTGCGGCTGGGCGTCATCGACCAGACGGTCGCGGCGCGGCGGACCGCGGGCGACGCCGTCGCGGCCATCCGGATCATCCGCGAGGGCCGAGGGGTCGCCTCCATGGCGGAGATCCGCCGCATCATCGCCGAGATGGACGTCAGCGAGCTGCGGCTGGAGGCGGACCGTCAGCGGCGCGCCGCCGCGATCCGCACCCTGGTGGTGCTGTCCATGGCCGGGTTCGCGATCATCCTGGCCCTGCTGTTCATCCGCGCCCAGCGGGACCTCAGCCTCGATCGGGAGGCGGAGGCCGAGAACGGGGAGCGGCTGCGCAAGCTCCTGGCCGACCGCACCCTGCTGCTCGACGAGGTGAACCATCGGGTCAAGAACTCGCTGCAGCAGATCGCCAGCGTCGTGCGACTGCAGTCGCGCAACGTGAAGGAGGAGGAGGCCCGCGACGCGCTGGAAAAGACCCTGGCGCGGATCATGGCCGTGGGCCGCGTGCACGAGCAGCTCTACCGGGCCGGCGGCGTGGTCGGCGCCTTCGACGCGGGTCAGTACGCGGAAAGCCTCGCGCGCGAGTTGGTGGAATCCCTCGGGGATGGCGTCGATCTGGAGACGGAGGTGGAACCCGCCCAACTCGACCTGCGCCAGGCCGTGCCGCTCGCCCTTATCCTTAACGAGCTGATCACCAATGCGTTGAAATATGGGCGCTCACCCGATAGGCCTTGCACAATTCGTGTCACGTTCGGAACCCAAGGCGAGGATTTCCGTTTGAGCGTTTCCGACAACGGCGCCGGTCTTCCTGACGGTTTCATGCCGAAAAGCCACAAGAGCTTGGGAATGCGCGCGATCGACGCGTTGGCGAGGCAACTCCAGGGACGGTTCCTTGTTGAAGAGCAGGAGGTCGGCGCACGGTTCGCGGTCGTCTTCCCGAGGAGCACCGCATGACCATGCGTATCATGGTGGTTGAGGACGACGCGCTGATCGCTTTGGACATGGTCAGCCTGTTGGAAGACCTCGGCCATGAAGTTGTCGCCGAAGCCGCCGACGCGGACACCGCGTGGGACCTGGCCGAGCAGGGCAAGCCCGACCTCGCCCTGGTCGACATCCGTCTCGCGAAGAACACCGACGGCGGCCAGCTGGCCCGCCAGCTCTACGACCGCCTGGGCGTGCGCTCGCTGTTCGTGTCCGGTTCGATCACCGAGGACTTCCGCCAGGCCATGGCGACGATCAATCCGATCGGTTTCCTCGGCAAGCCGGTGACCCGCCGCACCCTTGGCGAAGCGCTGAGTTCCGCCGCCTACTGAGGTCCCCGCCCCGGCGGCCCGCTGACATAGCCCAGCATGGTGGCCGCGCGGACGGTCTGCGAGCGTCCATAGGCGCCGAGCTTCTGGGCCGCGTTCTTCATGTGGAACCGCACCGTCGGCGCCGAGACGCTCATCAACTCGGCGATCAGGGCGTCGGTCTTCCCCGCAGCCGCCCACTTCACACATTGGATCTCGCGCCGGGTCAGACGGGCGATGGGCGAGCCGGCGGTGGCGCCGCGCACCTCCTGATAGGCGCCCATCAGGCGGATCGCCGCCTCATGCATCCGCGGTGCGAAGGCGGCGAACAGCCCGGCGACCGGCGCGGCCGCGTCGGGCGTGGCCCAGACCACCGCGGCTATGGCTCCGCCCGGCAGGTGGACCGGTGCGATGACGGCTCCCGCCACCCCGTGCTCCGCCGCCGAGGCCGCCACTTCGATGGCGTCCAGCGGGGCCGAGGGCCGCCAGGTGGCGAAGCGCCCCTCGCTGTAGAAGAACGGCTCGGCCATGTAGCGGGCGGCCAGCACGAACGGCGCGCGCAGGGCGAAGCCGCGGTCGCGCCAGTAGGCGAGATCGGGATCGATCCAGTGGAACAGAGTTTCGGCCAGGGGGCGGCCGTCGCCGCCCAGCATGGGCTCGGTGCTGCCGATGTCGGCGCTGACCGCGATGAAGGGCAGGCCGGCCTCGCGGCCGAGCACCTCGACCGCGCGGGCTTCGCGGTCGATCAGCGCCCACAGCACCTGACGATTGTCGCTCGCTGTCATCGGCCCTGGCCCTATCAACCCCGATAGCTTGATCCCGCAGGCTCTCCCCGCCATGGCTAGCCCCATAGGGCGCGCCGGGGAACGGCGCCGTGGGGGAAGCCAGGACATGAATCTCGAACTTTCCGCTGAAGAGCTGGCCTTCCGTGACGAGGTGCGGGCCTTCCTCGAGGCGAACCTGCCGGCCGATCTGCGCAAGGCCGGCCAGCGGGCGACCAGCGTCTTCATCGACAAGCGCTTCTCCCTGGCCTGGCAGAAGATCCTGCACACCCGTGGCTGGGTCGCGCCCAGCTGGCCGAAACAGCATGGCGGCCCCGGCTGGAACGAGATGCAGCGCTACATCTTTGCCGCCGAATGCGCGCGCGCCGGCGCGCCGAGCCTCGCGCCCATGGGCCTGAAGATGGTGGGGCCGGTGATCATGGGCTACGGCACGGCCGAGCAGAAGGCGCACTACCTGCCGCGCATCCTCTCGGGCGAGGACTACTGGTGCCAGGGCTATTCGGAGCCCCAGGCGGGGTCGGACCTCGCCGCGCTCCAGTTGCAGGCGCGCCGCGACGGCGACGACTATGTGCTGTCGGGCTCGAAGCTGTGGACCACCCACGCCCACTGGGCCAACCGCATGTTCTGCCTGGTCCGCACGGACAACCAGGGCAAGCCGCAGAAGGGCATCACCTTCCTGCTGCTGGACATGAAGAGCCCCGGGATCAGCGTGAAGCCGATCGTCACCCTGGCCGGCGAGCACGAGGTCAACCAGGTATTCTTCGACGAGGTCCGCGTGCCCGTCGCCGACCGGGTCGGCGAGGAGAACGACGGCTGGACCGTCGCCAAGTATCTGCTGGAGTTCGAGCGCGGCGGCGGCTCGGCGGCGGGACTGAAGGTGGGGCTTGGGCGGCTGATGGCCATGGCGCGGGCCGAGACGGCGGATGGGGGCGATCCGCTGATCGAGGATCCGAGCTATCGATCCCGCCTGGCGGCGGCGTCCGTGGCCGTCGAGGCGATCGAGATGACCGAGCATCGGGTGCTGGCGGCGCTGGCCGCCGGCGGCGCGCCGGGGCCCGCCTCGTCCATGCTGAAGGCCCAGGGCACGGAAGCGATGCAGAAGCTGGACGAACTCGCGATCGAGGGGATCGCCCACTATGCCGGCGTCGACCAGATCGAGGCCCGCGCCGCCGACGCCAACGTCCCCTTCGTCGGGCCGGAGCACGGCCTGACCAGCATGGCCCGCTACATGAACAACCGCGCCGCCTCGATCTATGGCGGCTCCAACGAGATCCAACGGGACATCATGGCCCGCCTGGTGCTCGGCTTATGACCCTGCGGCGCCTGTGACCGCTGGGTGACAGGCCTGCCGCAAAGCTCCCCGACCTATCAGGTTCGATAGCTTGTCGCTCCCCGCGCCGCCGGGGAGCTTCCGCCCGAAAGCCGGCGCGCCAAGTCGCCGACGAGTAGGGGAGTGAATATCATGGCCGATCGGCGAGCTCTGCGCGCGATCCTGACCCTCGGCGCCTCGGCGGCGGCGCTGCTTGCGGCGGAGGCCGCCCAGGCCCAGGCGAAAGCGGACACCACGGTCGACACCATCGTCGTCACCGCCCAGCGGCGCGAGGAGAGCGCCAACAGCGTCGGCATGGCGATCCAGGCGTTCCGGGGCGACACCCTGGAAAAGCTGCACGTCACCAATGTGAAGGACCTGGCCTCGGTCGCGCCGAGCTTCTCGGTCAGCCAGAGCTATCAGGGGGTGCCGACCTACACGCTGCGCGGCATCGGCTTCAACACGATCAACCTGTCGGCCACCTCGACCGTCGGCACCTATGTCGACGAAGTCGCCTACGCCTATCCGATCATGAACACCGGCCCGATCTTCGACCTGGAGCGGGTCGAGGTGCTGAAGGGCCCGCAAGGCACGCTCTATGGCCGCAACACCACCGCCGGCCTGATCGACTTCGTGACCCGTAAGCCGACCGACGACTTCCAGGCCCAGCTGACCGGCGAACTCGGCAACTACGGGACCCACAATATCGAGGGCGCGGTCAGCGGCCCGCTCGGCGAGAAGGTCCAGGGCCGCCTGAGCTTCCGCACCGAGGACAGCGATCGTGGCTGGCAAGTCTCCAACAGCCGGGTCGACCGGCTGGGCGAGGTCCACAAGTACGGCTGGCGCGGCGCGCTCGCCTTCCAGCCGACCGACAAGCTGTCGATCGACGTCAGCTACAACGGCTGGCGCAACCGCTCCGACACCCTGGCGGCCCAAGGCATCGGCTTCACGCCGGCGACGGCGGCCAGCCCGTTCAACGCCGCGGGCCTGGTGAACTACATCGCCACCAATATCCCGACCAACGCCACCCAGGCCGACTGGGCGCCCTACTCCAAGCGCGCCGCCGACATCGGGACGGGCCTGGGCCTGAAGGATCCGCTGCGGGAGAACAACACCTTCCACGCCGGCAAGCTGAAGGTGGACTACGAGTTCGGCGACGGCCTGCGGTTCGTGTCGCTGACCAGCTACAACGACCTCAAGCGCGACGCGACCTTCGACTGGAGCGGCGCCCCCTACGAGGTCCTGGTCCAGAAGGCCGAGGGCCGTATCAAGTCCTTCGGCGAGGAAGCCCGGTTCGAGGGCGAGACCGGTCCGGCCACCTGGCTGGTCGGCGCCTATTACGGCAAGGACGACATCCTCGACTCCAACCGCACGCTGCTGGGCGACAACGCCAATGTCGGGACGATCCGGTTCTACACGTTGTCGCTTCTGGGCTCGCCGTTCAACACCGGCGGCTACACCCCGGCCCAGGCCGCCCAGACCTTCCGCACCTATCGCGACGTCGGCAACATCAAGACCACCACGGCCAGCGTCTTCGCCAACGCCGACTGGAAGCTGGCCGACACGCTGAAGCTCACCACGGGCATCCGCTACACCCAGGACAAGCAGGACTTCGCCGGCTGTTCGCGCGACTTCAACGGCAACATGCTGGCCAACGTCAACACGACCAACAGGGCCCTGTTCTTCGCCGCCTACGGCCTGGTGGGCACGATCAACCAGGGCGACTGCGTCACCTTCGACCCGGCCAAGAAGAGCTTCGGCCTGGTCACCTCGAAGCTGGATGAGGACAATGTCGCCTGGCGGGTCGCGCTGAACTGGACGCCCACCGACAACCTGCTGCTCTATGGCTCGGTCTCGCGCGGGGCCAAGGCGGGGGCGACCCCGATCAACGCCGCCAACATCTCGACCCAGGACGCGCCGGCCCGCCAGGAACTGCTGCTGGCCTACGAAACGGGAATCAAGGCTGCGTTGTTCGACCGCCGGGTCCAGGCCAACCTCTCGGCCTTCTATTACGACTACAAGGACAAGCAGCTCAGCGTCTATTTCGCCGACCCGATCTATACGGCGCTGGCCCGCCTGAACAACGTGCCGAAGTCCAAGGCCTACGGTCTGGACGGCGACGTCACCTGGCGCGCCACTCCGAACCTGACGGTCATCGCGGCGGGCACCGCCCTGCACACCGAGGTGGACGGCTATGTCGGCATCAACGCCGCCGGCAAGTCGCAGAGCTTCGACGGCGCGCCCTTCCTCTACAGCCCGAAGTTCCAGGGCAGTCTGACGGTGCTCTACAACCGCGAGCTCACCGAAAATCTCGGCATGCAGCTGGCGATCAACGAGCGCTACCAGTCGAGCTCGCATTCCGACCTGGAGGGCAATCCGCTGTTCGCCCTGCCGGCCTATGGCCTGCTGAACGCCAGCATCGGGGTCCACTCGCTGGACGACCGCTGGGAGCTGTCGCTCTGGGGCCGCAACCTGACCGACCGCTACTACTGGAGCGCGGTCAGCTCGAACGCCAATGTCGTGGTCCGCTTCCCGGGCCAGACCCGCACCTGGGGGGCGGCGCTCACCCACAAGTTCTGATCACAGGTCCCGCCGCCGCGACCTTTCCCGCGGCGGCCTCCTCCCCAACGAGCATCTGGGGATAGGGCGGCGACCCGGCTTCGGGCGCCGCCCGCTTTTTTTGCGCGCGGGCTGTGCTAGCTCAGGCGGACGCCAAGGAGCTCCCATGGTCCATCCCGTCTTCGCCGACATGCCGACCACCGTGTTCGAGGAGATGAGCGGGCTGGCGCGCGCTCACGGCGCGATCAATCTCGGCCAGGGCTTTCCGGACGATCCCGGCCCCGAGGCGATCCGCGCCAAGGCCGCCGACGCGGTGCTGAACGGCTACAACCAGTATCCGCCCATGGCCGGACTGCCGGAACTGCGCCAGGCGGTCGCCGGGCATTACCGGCGCAGCCAAGGTCTCGACCTCGACTGGCAGGGCGAGGTCACGGTCACCTCCGGCGCGACAGAGGCCTTGGCCGCCGCCTTCCTGGCCCTGGTGAAGCCGGGCGACGAGGTGGTGGTCTTCCAGCCGTTCTACGACGCCTATCCGCCCCTGATCCGCCGGGCGGGCGGCGTGCCCAAGCTGGTGCGCCTGGAGCCGCCGCACTGGCGCTTCGACCGGGCCATGCTGGAAAAGGCGTTCGGGCCCAAGACCCGCGCCGTGGTGCTGAACAATCCGATCAATCCCACCGGCACGGTGCTGCCGCGCGAGGACCTGGAGCTGCTGGCGGAGTTCTGCGTCGCTCACGACGCCGTCTGCATCTGTGACGAGGTCTGGGAGCAGGTGATCTTCGACGGCTCGGTCCATACGCCGATGATCGGTCTGCCCGGCATGCGCGAGCGCACGGTGAAGATCGGTTCGGCCGGCAAGATGTTCGGCCTGACCGGCTGGAAGGTGGGCTTCCTCTGCGCCGCGTCGGCCCTGACTCATGGCCTGGCTCGCGCCCACCAGTTCCTGACCTTCACCACCCCGCCGAACCTGCAGGCGGCGGTCGCCTTCGGGCTCGACGATCCGGGCGACTGGTTCAGCGTCATGCCGGCCGGGATGCAGCGCTCGCGCGACCGGCTCGCCGAGGGCCTGACCCGCGAAGGCTTCGCCGTCCTGATGAGCCAGGGGACCTATTTCCTGAACATCGACCTGCCGGCCTCAGGCGTCACCGAGCCGGACCGCGCCTTCGCCCTGCGGGCGGTCAAGGAGGCCGGCGTCGCCGCGATCCCGGTCTCGGCCTTCTATGAAGAGGCGCCCGTGGCCACGATCCTGCGCCTGTGCCTGTCGAAGAACGACGCGACCCTGGATGAGGG
>CAMFHW010000053.1 GCA_945952175.1 uncultured Phenylobacterium sp.
GCCGACACCGCCGTGATCGACCTGGAGGACGCTGCACGGCGTCCGTTCGACCCCGCCGAGCGCGAGGTCCTGCAGCAGGCGGTCAAGCGCCTCGGAGACCACCGATGAAATCCGCCGCCCTGGCCCTCCTGATCCTGGCCGCAGCCGGCGCCGCCCAGGCCATGGCCGCGCCGCCACTCGTCGTCGCCCTGCCGACCGAGGTCCAGCGCAAGCTGGGCGTCGCCACCGAGGCCGCGCCCGCGGCGCGCCATTCGGGCGCGACGACCGCCTTCGCCCGGGTGCTCGATCCCGTGCCCCTGGCCACCCTCGACGCCGACCTGGTCGCCGCCGCCGGCGCCGCCCAGGCGTCGCAGGCCGAGGCCGCGCGGACCCGCAGCCTGGCCGCCGCCGACGCCACCGTCTCCGCCAAGACCGCCGAGGCCGCCGCCGCCCAGGCGCGCGCCGACGCCGCCAAGGTCGCCCTGCTGCGTCGCCGCCTGGGCCTGGAATGGGGCCCGGCCTTCATGACCATGAGCGACGTGCGCCGGGCCGACCTGATCGCGCGGCTCGCCGGCGGACGCGCCGCCCTGGTGCGGGTCGACGCCGCCTCGGGGACGGCCGGCGTCGACGGGGTGACCCTGGATCTCGGCCCGGACGGCAAGGCTTTCGTCCAAATGCTCGGCCCCGCGCGCACCGGCGATGCGCGGCTGATGTCGGTGGGCTTGCTGGGCGTGGTGTCCGGCCCTCCGGCGGCCCGGCTCGGCGCGGGGATGACCGTGCCGGCGACGCTCGCCGCGGGCGGCGGACAGCCGGGCGTGCTCGTGCCCCGGGGCGCCGTGATCCGCGCGGGCGGCGAGACCTACGCCTATGTGCGCAAGGACGCTGGCCGCTTCGAGCGCCGGACGCTTGGTGGCGTCGCCGCCGAGCCCGGTGGATTGTTCGTGGCCTCGGGCCTGCGTCCGGGCGAACCGGTGGTGGTGTCGGGCGCGGCGGCCCTGCACGCGGCCGAGGCCGCACCGAAAGCCGCACCTACGGCCGACGTGGACTAGACCTCAATGCTCGCCGCCATCGTCCGCTGGTCGCTCGCGCGGCCAAGGCTCGTCGCCGCCGCGGCCCTGCTGCTGCTGGTCTACGGCCTGGTGACCCTGTCCCACGCCAAGTTCGACGTCTTTCCGGACTTCGTCCCGGCCCAGGCCGAGGTGCAGACCGAGGCCCCCGGCCTCGCCGCCGAACAGGTGGCCCAGCTGGTCACCCGGCCGATCGAGCAGGCGGTCAATGGCGCGTCCGGCGTCTCGGCCGTGCGCTCGGAATCGATCCAGGGCCTCTCGATCGTCACCGTGGTGTTCGCCGAGGGCTCCGATCCCTATCGCGCCCGCCAGGTGGTGGCCGAGGCCCTGGGCGAGGTGAACGGGACCCTACCGGCCGGGGTGAAGGAGCCGAAGGTCACGCCCCTCACCTCCTCGACCATGGACCTGCTGAAGGTCGGCTTCACCTCCGACCGGCTGACCCCCATGCAGTTGCGTGACCTGGTCCAGTGGACGGTGCGGCCGCGGCTGCTGTCGGCGGCCGGCGTGGCGCGAGCGACCGTCTATGGCGGCCAGGTGCGGCGGATCGAGGTGCGCGTGCGGCCGGACGACCTGGCGGCCCGCGATCTCAGCCTCTCGGATGTCCTGGCGGCGGTGAAGGCCTCCACGGGGACCAGCGGCGGCGGCTTCATCGACACGCCGCAGCAGCGGGTGCTTGTCGAGCCGCGCGGCCAGGCCCTGAGCGCCGCCGACGTCGCGGCCGCGACCGTCCCCGGGCCAGCCGGTGGCTCGCCGGTGCGGATCGGCGATGTGGCCGAGGTGTCCGACGCGGCCGCGCCCGACACCGGCGACGCGGTGATCATGGGCAAGCCCGGCGTGCTGATCAGCCTGTCGAGCCAGTATGGCGCCAACACCCTGGACGCGACCCACGCGGTCGAGGCGGCCCTGGCCGAACTGCGCCCCGCCCTGGAAGCCCAGGGGGTGGTCATCCAGCCGACCCTGCACCGGCCCGCCAACTTCATCGCCACCGCGCTCGGCGGCATCGGCGAGGACCTCCTGATCGGCGCCCTGCTGATCGCCCTGGTGCTGTTCGTCTTCATGCGGAACCTGCGCACGGTCGCGGTGTCGTTCGTCTCGATCCCGCTGTCCCTGCTTGCGGCGGTGATCGTGCTCGACCGGCTGGGCTGGACCATCAACACCATGACCCTGGGCGGGTTGGCGGTCGCGCTCGGCGTGGTCGTCGACGACGCCGTGATCGACGTCGAGAATATCGTGCGACGCCTGCGGGCGGGCGGTGGAACCGACGCGGAGGCGGTGGTGCTGGCCGCCTCGCTGGAAGTGCGTGCGCCGGTCATCTACGCCACCCTGGTGGTCGCCCTGGTGCTGACGCCGGTCCTGCTGCTCCACGGGCTGCAGGGGGCCTTCTTCGCGCCGCTGGCGGCCGCCTTCATCATCGCCACGGTGGCCTCGCTGGCGGTCGCCGTGGTGGTGACCCCGCCGCTCGCCCTGCTGTTGCTCCGCCATGCGCGGCTGGGGGACGAGCCGGGCTTCCTGACGCGGGCCAAGGCCTGGCACGAGGGCCTGCTGATGCGCGCCTGCGGACGGCCCGCCTGGGCGGCGGGGGCCGCCGCGCTCGCCGCGGTGGCGACGGTCGCGGGCCTCGTCCTCTTCAATTCCGAGCTGCTCCCCAGCTTCCGCGAAGGCCATTTCGTGCTGGCCGTCTCGGCGCCCCCCGGGACCTCCCTGCCGGTCATGCGCCGCTATGGCGAGGCGATCACCCACGATCTCCTGGCCATTCCCGGCATCCAGAGCGCCGAGCAGCAGATCGGCCGCGCCGAGGGCGGCGAGGACAGCTGGGGCGTCGAGCGCAGCGAGTTCCATGTCGAGTTGAAGCCCAAGCTGTCCGGCGCCGACCAGGATCGGATCCAGAAAGCCATCCATGACGTGCTCGACGCCTATCCGGGCCTGGAGACCGAGGTCCTGACCTTCCTGGGCGACCGCATCGGCGAGAGCCTGTCGGGGGAGACGGCCTCCCTGGTGATCGGGGTCTACGGCGCCGACCTCGACACGCTGGACGGCGTGGCCGAGCAGATCGCCGGGGTGCTCGAAAAGGTCTCCGGGGCGAGCGACGTCAAGGTGCAGACCCCGCCGAAGACCCCCGCCGTGCGGGTCGACCTCGATAGCCGGGCGCTGGCCCGCTACGGCCTGTCGCCCGCCGAGACCCTGGACGCCGTCGCCACGGCCTATCAGGGCGCGACGGCGGCGGAGGTGTTCGAGGACACCCGCTCGGTCGAGATCGCAGTGACGACGGCGCCCCATGTGCGTCAGGACCCCGAGGCCGTGGGGGATCTGCTGATCCGGTCGTCGAACGGCGTCGCCGTGCCGCTTCGCCAGGTCGCCCACGTCTATCTGACCGACGCCCGCACCCAGATCTCGCACGAGGGCGGCCGCCCCCGCCAAGTGGTCACCGCCAATCCGCCGCCTGCCCAGGCCGATCGCGTCACCAAGGCCGCCCAGGCGGCGATCGCCCGCCAGGTGAAGCTGCCGCCCGGGGTCTATCTCGACTATTCCGGTACGGCCGAGGCGACGCGGGCGGCCCAGCGCGAGCTGTTGTTCAACGTGGCCGCCGCGGCCGCTGCGGTCGTGGCCCTGCTGCTGATCGCCTTCGGACGCGGCCGGACGGTCGGCCTGATCCTGGCCGCCGCCCCCTTCGCCATGGTGGGCGGCGTGGTCGCCGTGGCCTTGAGCGGCGGCAGTCTCTCCCTGGGCTCCCTGGTCGGCTTCGTGACCCTGTTCGGCGTCGCGGCGCGGAACGCGATCCTGCTGGTCTCGCACCTCGACCATCTGATGGGCGCCGAAGGCCGGGAGTGGTCGCTGGACACCGTCGCCCTTGCCACCCGCGAGCGGGTGACGCCGATCCTGATGACCGCGCTCGTCACCGCCCTGGGCGTCGCGCCCCTGGCGATCCAGACCGGACAGGCGGGCCGCGAGATCCAGGGGCCGATGGCGGTGGTCATCCTCGGCGGCCTCGTCACCTCGACCCTGGCCAGCCTCGTGCTGCTCCCCGCCCTGGTCTGGCGCTTCGGCCGCCCGCCCCCGAGCGACGCGGCGACGGGCTGACTCGCCGCTCGCGGCGCGTCGCGAATCGCGATGAGCCTCCAAGCGGTGAACCGATCGGGAGAAGCGGTCTCCGCCAAGTCATCGGGAAGGTTGGTAGCTGGGGGCGGGATCGAACCGCCGACCTGTGGGTTATGAATCCACCGCTCTAACCATCTGAGCTACCCAGCCACGGGCCCCATCGGGGAGCGCGGGTTATAGGGTTTCATCTTCTTCGCTTCAAGCGGCTTGGGCGCGGCGATTTCACCGGCTAGGTTGGCGCCCGCGATGAGCGTCCTGCACCTCCTTGGAACGGCCGGCGAAGGCGGCGCGGAGACCTATTTCCTCGACCTCGTGGGCGCTTTGGCCGCCGACGGCGTGGCGCAGGCCGCCGCGATTCGGCCGAACGCCAAGCGCGTGGCCGCCCTGGCCGCCGCGGGCGCGCCCACCGGGCAGTTCCGGTTCGGCGGTCCGCTGGATCTGCTGACCAAGCCCAAGGTCGCCCGCTTCGCCCGCGCCCAGGACGTCAAGCTGGCCCTGGCCTGGATGAACCGGGCCGCCCGCCACACCCCGCGCGGCCCCTGGGCCCGCATCGGGCGGCTCGGGGGCTACTACAACCTCAAATACTATCGCGGCTTCGACGAGCTGGTGGCCAACACCGAGGACATCGCCGACTGGATCGTGAACCAGGGCTGGCCCGCGGGCCGGGTGCGCTGCATCCCCAACTTCGCCGCCGCCCCGCCGGAGGTCTCGCCCACCGACCGGGCGAGCCTGGCCACGCCGGCCGAGGCGCCGCTGCTGCTCTCGATGGGCCGGCTGCACGAGGCCAAGGCGCACGACGTGACCCTGGAGGCTCTGGCCAAGACGCCGGAAGCCTACCTCTGGATCGCCGGGGTCGGGCCGCTGGAGGCCAAGCTGAAGGCCATGGCCGCCGCCCTGGGCGTCGCCGACCGGGTGCGGTTCCTGGGCTGGCGCACGGACGCCTCCGCCCTCTATCGCGCCGCCGACGTCTGCGTCTTCCCCTCGCGCTACGAACCGCTGGGCAATGTGGTGATCCAGGCGTGGGCGCATGGCCTGCCGGTCGTGGCCGCCGCGAGCCAGGGTCCCGCCGCCCTGATCAAGGACGGTGACGACGGGCTCCTGACCCCGGTCGATGACGCCGAGGCGCTTGCGGCCAATATCGGCCGCCTGCTCGACGACCCGATGCTGCGCGTCCGCCTGGCCCAGAACGGCCTCGGGCGGGTCGAGGGCGAGTTCTCCAAGGCCGCCGTCGTCGCCCAGTGGCGGGCGCTGTTCGCCGACTACGGAGCCGCCTGATGTGCGGCATCGCCGGCGTTCTGCACGGCCCGGGCTCCGCCCGGCCGCTGATCGAGACGCTCACCCATCGCGGCCCGGACGGGGTGCGGGTCGAGCAGGCCCGCGACGCCTCGCTCGCCCATGCGCGCCTGTCGATCATCGACCTGGAGGGCGGCTGGCAGCCGCTGCACGCGGCCGGCTCGACCGTGATCGGCAATGGCGAGGTCTACAACTACGTCGAACTCTCTGAAGAGTTCGGGCTCGAGGATCAGCTCTCGACAGGCTCCGACTTCGAGCCCCTGCTGCACATCTACGCCAAGGAAGGCCCGACCGCGTTCGACCGGCTGCGCGGCATGTACGCCTTCTGCCTGATCGGCGGCGACGGCCGCACCTGGCTGGTGCGCGACCCGTTCGGGATCAAGCCGCTGTACCTGCTGGAGCACCAGGGCGCGGTGCTGTTCGCCTCCGAGCCCCGCGCCTTCCTCGACACGGGCCTGGTCCCGCGGGCCATGGACGACAAGGCGGCCGCCGAGCTGCTGGGCTTCAGCTACACCCTGGGCGGGGACCTGATCTTCCCGGGCCTGCGCCGCATTGCGCCCGGAGAGGTGCTGGAGGTGGTCGACGGCAAGCTGGTCGAGCATGGCCGCCGCATCACCCTGCCCGCCGCGCCGCCGCGTCGGGAGAACGACGAAGACACCCTGGTCCGCAAGCTGGACGCCGTGCTGGAGGACAGCGTCCGGGTCCACCAGCGCTCGGACGTGCCCTATGGCCTGTTCCTGTCCGGCGGCATCGACTCGGCCGCCATCGCCACCCTGATGAGCCGGCTGAACGAACGGCCGGTGACCGCCTTCACCTGCGGCTTCGATGCGCCCGGCGCGAAGGACGAGCGCGCCCAGGCCGAGCGCGTCGCCAAGGCCCTGAACCTCGACTGGCGCGAGACCAGCTTCGGCGAGGAGGATTTCTGGCGAATCCTGCCGCAGGTCGCCTGGGCGCTCGACGACCCGACCGCCGACTATGCGACCCTGCCGACCTACAAGCTCGCCGAGGCCGCCAAGGGCACGCTGACCGTCGTCCTGACCGGCGAGGGTGGGGACGAGCTGTTCGGCGGCTATGGTCGCTATCGCCGCGCGCTCCGGCCCGCCTGGCTGGGGGGCCGCTCAGCGGAACCGCGACCGGGCGATGACGCCGTCCTGGCGCGCTGGCGGGCTGAGGCCAAGGCTCCGGGCGGCCTCACCCGCCTGCAGCAGGCCCAGTGGGGCGATGTCGCGACCTGGCTGCCCAACGACCTGCTGCTCAAGCTCGACCGCTGTCTGATGGCGCACGGCCTGGAGGGCCGTACACCGTTCCTGGACCCGCAGGTCGCCGCCTTCGCCTTCCCCCTGCCCGACCGGTTCAAGGTGCGCGGGCGCTACGGCAAGTGGCTGATGCGCCGCTGGCTGGAGGGCGTCTGCCCGGCCGCCCAGCCCTGGGCGCGCAAGCAGGGCTTCACAGTGCCGGTCGAGGCGTGGATCGCGCCGCGCGCCGCTGAGATTGGCCGGCGCATCGCGGACCTACCGGCGATCCGGCGAGTGCGTTCACCCGAGGCGGTGCGCGCAGCGTTCGCCGAGGGCGGGACCGGTCGCTGGCCCCTATTGTTCCTGGCGGTGTGGTCGTTGATCCATCTGGAGGGCGCGGCGCCCTCAGAGGCGCTCAGCCAGGCCGTCGGGCCGCTCTAGAGGTCCAGGCGGGCGCAGACCTCCTCGCCGATGGCGAGCGAGCTGGTCAGGCCCGGGCTCTCGATCCCGAATAGGGTGACGAGGTTCTCCATGCCGTGCGCGGCAGGACCGTCGATGCGGAAGTCGGGCTGCGGCTCGTCGGGGCCGTGGAGCTTGGGGCGGATGCCGGCATAGTCGGGGTTCAGGGCCCCGTCGGGCAGGCCCGGCCAGAACTTGCGGATGTACTCGTAGAAGCTCGTCGCCCGCGCCGGATCGACGCTGTAGTCGAGGGTGTCGACATAGGCGAGATCGGGCCCGAACACCGCCTGGCCGCCGAGGTCGCGGCGGTAGTGGGTGCCGAGCGCCCCGTGGATCGGTGGCGGATAGATCAGGCGCGAGAAGGGCGCCTTGCCCGACAGGCGGAAATAGACCCCCTTGCCGTAGTGCAGCAGCGGAATGGTCGGCGTCGGGAAGCCCTCGATGGTCGCCGCCACCGCCTGGGCCGAGAGGCCGGGCGCGGTCACCAGGATGCGGCAGGTCAGGGTCGTCGGCTCCTCGCCGCCCGCCCGCACCGACCAACCACCACCGGCCAACGGGCTCGCCCCCTCGAAGGGCGTGCTGGTCACCACCGCGCCGCCCGCGGCCTCGATCTCGCCCTGCAGGGCCAGCATGTAGCCGTGGCTGTCGAACACCCCGCTCTGCGGCGAGATCAGCGCGGCATCGCAATAGAGCTCGGGCTCCATCGCCAAGGCCTGCGCCTTGCCGACATGGGCCATGCCCTCGACGTCGTTGGTCTGGGCCTGGAGGAGGATGGCGTCGAGCCGCTCGACCTCGGCCGGCGAGGTGGCGACCACCAGCTTGCCGCAGCGGTCATAGGCGACCTTGTGGCTATCGCAGAAAGCGTAGAGCGCGCGCCGGCCCTGCACGCAGAGCCGCGCCTTCAGCGAGCCGGTCGGATAGTAGAGCCCGCCGTGCACGACCTCGGAATTCCGCGCCGAGACCCCCTCGCCGATGATCGGCCCGGCCTCCAGCACGGCGACCACCAGCCCGCGCCTGGACAGCGCATAGCCGCTCGCCAGCCCCACGGCGCCCGCGCCCACCACAACCGCGTCGAAATCGAAGTCCGCCATGGCCTGGGCTTAGCGGAGCGCGGGGACGCTGGAAACTGGTGACTGGCGACGGCCCATATGTTCGTTATTTGTTCTTGACTTTCTTCGGCAACCTTGAGAAGATTTTTCGCGAGGGCACAACTAAATTGAAGCTGGAGCATATATTGAGCACGATGCCCTCGAGAACCGAGCCGCGTTCGGTCGCAGACCCCGATGCTGAAGCCTACGACGATATGATGCGCAGACATCAGGCGCTGATGGCCGCGCGCTCGTCCGCAGGAATCGAAACGCCCGCGCGGAGTGTGGTGAATGCGCCGGCTGGAACCTCCGGCGTCGATGCGCCAGGCGCTGGTCCGTTCGATGATCTCAACTTTGCCCGTAAGGGCCGAGAGAAATGGGAGCGAGGCGACCGAGTCGACGCGATGACAGACGCGCTTCAAGGGCTCGCGGACGCGGTCATCACGTACGACCTTGCTCGCGGCCTGAAGAAGGGCGGACTCAAGCTCGATGGCCCATTTGCCTGGCGGACTCCGCCTTGGGAGGAACCTGGGGCGCGAAAATGGCTTGGCGACAAAGGCTTCCTGGAGAAGGGCGAGCATGGTCACCATGCGTTGATCCCCAATAACGGCTGGGGGAAGAAGGTTCCCGACGCGATCAAGAACCAGCCCTTCAACATAGTGGGCATGGAAGCGGCTGAGCACGGCCGAATTCACGGGCGATACAAAGGCGCGCCCCAATACAATGTCCTTGAGCGATACTGGCGCGGAACGCCACGCTGGTGGAAGGCGAGCAACGCCTGGTTGGGGGCGGCGGCGGCGGACGCGATATCCCAGTTACCTACATTCCCGCCTCCGCCCAGCAACTTCGACCCGATGCGATTTCCAAAAGGCTCGTTGTAGGGACGACCATGACCCTCATCCTCGTGATTCTAGGAGTGTGCGCACTCATCGGAGTGGTGCGCGGCTTGATTCCCGAACCGCGACGAGCGCGGGAAAGGCGCGTCGAAGCCACTCAGCGTGTCATCGAAGAGGTCAAGGCCGCGCAGGCCTGTGCGCTGGTTCTCACACCGGCAAGCGGTGGGAAGGCGTCCTGGCTTGGCGGGGGACCGGCCGTCCCACCCAGCTTCGAATGGCCAGCGAGCGGTGAGGGTCCTCTGACGTTCTTGGGCCAATTTGATCTTGCGGAAGTGCGGGACGCGGGCGGTCCGGCATGGTTGCCCGCAGATGGCGCTCTGCTCGCCTTCCATCATGAGGAGTGGGGCTTCGCCGACCTCGTCCGCGTCATCCGTGTGGATGGCGCGTGCGTGTCAATGGAAGCCCCAGACGGCCGCGCCTATCCCGCTCAGCCAATCGCCTTCGAGCGCCGCGTTTCGCTCCCGTCTCTCGAATGGCTTTCCGTCGACGGCAGAGAGTTGGAACCTGCGGGGGCCGCCTGGTCCGAGCTTGCAGAGATTGTAGAAAAGCGGCCACCGCCCGAGGCCCACCATCAGATCGCTGGGTATCCGGATGAGGTGCAGCGTGGCAGCTTGCCCTTGGAGGCCGAACTGGAGTGGCGACGACAAGGCGGCCCCGGGAGGAAGCCCAGGGTCTACTCCCCGCAGGAGGCGGCCAAGGACTGGCGCTTGCTCTTCCAGATCGACACGGACGAGGACCTCGGCATGAGTTGGATGGACTGTGGTCGTCTCTACGTCCTCATCCGCGAGCAGGACGCGCGCGCCGGCGACTTCTCGCAGACCGTGACGATCGTCCAGACCTATTGAGGCTAGGCGCCACGGAAGCGCCTGGGCCATGGTGGCGGCAAAACGGGGAGGAACTGATGTCGTATCGAGTGATCGCGCCGCTGGCCGCGATGAGCACTTTGCTGTTGGCCGCCCCTGCCCTGGCCGCGGATCCGCCCTTGCCGCCGGGTGGGGCGGCGATCCTGAGCTGGACGCCGGAGCAGCAGGCCTACGGCTATCGCAACATGGAGAAGATCGCGCCGGTCCATGTGGTGAAGCGGGGCGATCACGTGCGGGCGCTACCGGCCGGCAAGCCGATCGCGCCGAAATGGACCTATGACGGCAAGGCCTGGACCATCGACAGCTACATGGCGGCCATGCGCACCTCGGGCGTGCTGGTCCTGAAAGACGGCAAGGTGGTGCTGGAGCGCTACGGCCTGGGGCGGAAGCCGAACGAGCGCTGGACCTCGTTCTCGGTGGCCAAGTCGGTGACCTCGACCCTGGTCGGGGCGGCGATCCAGGACGGCTACATCAAGAGTCTGGACGAGCCGGTCACCACCTACATCCCGCAGCTCAAGGGCGGCGGCTATGAGGGCGTCACGGTGCGCCAGCTGATCACCATGACCTCGGGCGTGAAGTGGAACGAGGACTACACGGATCCCAATTCCGACGTGGCCAAGGTGGGCTTCGCGGTCACCGAGCCCGGGGTCAATCCGGTGGTCAGCTATATGAAGAACCTGCCGCGCGAGACCGCGCCGGGCGAGAAGTTCGTCTACAAGACCGGCGAGACCGACCTGGCCGGGATCCTGGTCTCCAACGCCGTCGGCAAGCCGATGTCGCAATACCTGTCGGAGAAGGTCTGGGCGCCGTTCGGCATGGAGCAGGACGCCATCTGGGTCGACGACGTCGCAGGCCACGAGCGCGGCGGCTGCTGCATGTCCATGACGCTTCGCGACTATGCCCGCATCGGCCTCTTCATGCTCGAAGGCGGCAAGGCGGGCGGCAAGCCGGTCGTGCCGGCCGGTTGGGTGGCCGACGCCACCTCGACCCACGTCAAGTTCCCGCCGGGCGGCAATGAGACCGGCTACGGCCACTTCTTGTGGCTCTACCCGGACGCCTATGCGGCGGAGGGTATCTTCGGCCAGCAGATCTTCGTCTATCCGAAGGAGAAGGTGGTGATCGCCATCAACTCCGCCTGGCCGGCCGCTGACGCCCCGCAGTCCTGGAAGGCGCAGGCCGCCATGGCCAACGCCATCCGCGACGCGGCGCGCTGACGGATCAGGCGGCGGCCTTCGCCGCGGCCCACTCCGCCCAGAGCTTGGCCTCGTCGCCCTTGGCCTTCTTCACGGCCGCATCCTTGACGTGGCCGAAGCCACGGATCTGGGCCGGGACCTGGGCGATCTGCACCGCCAGCTTCGCCCGCTCCGGCGTCATCTCCGCCATCAGGCGATCGAGACCCGCCTCATAGTCGGCGACCAGCCGGCGCTCCATCTTCCGCTCTTCCGAATGGCCGAACAGGTCCAGCGCGGTGCCGCGCAGACCCTTCAGCCTGGCCAGCACCGGGAAGCCGTAGTCGAGCATCCACCCGCCGAACGCCATCTTGGTCGGCTGACCCTTCTCGTCTTTCGGCGACAGGATCGGCGGGGCGAGCCAGACCTTCATCTTGCCGCCCTTGAAGGTCTTGCCCTTCGCGTCGGCGAAGCGGCCGTCGGTGTAGAGGCGCGCGACCTCGTACTCGTCCTTGTAGGCCATCAGCTTGTAGAGGTTGGTCGCGACCGCCCGGGTCAGGGCCTCGTTCCCAGCCTTGGCGACCTCGGCCACGCGCTGGGCGTAGCGGTCGGCATAGGCCTGGTTTTGATAGGCGACGAGTTCGCCGGTGCGCTGGGCGATCAGCTCGGCCAGCGGCATGGTCTCCGGCGTCGGCACGTCGGCCTCGGCCGGGCCGCGCTTGGACGGGTCATAGGCCACCTGGCGGCCCAGCTCGAAGGCCTGCAGGTTCTGCTCGGCGGCCACGCCGTTCAGGCGGATCGCGCGATAGACCGCCCGGCTGGAGACCGGGATCAGGCCCTTCTGCCAGGCGAAGCCCAGCATGATCATGTTGGCGTAGATGGCGTCGCCCATACGGGTCTCGGCCAGGTGGTGGGCCGGGGCCTCGTCATAGGACTTGGTCGCCGCGCCGATCCGCCGAGCCATGTTCCCGGCGTCGAAGCGCACGTCGCGGTCGGTGACGAAATCGGCCGTCGGGGCGAAGTCCTCGTTGCCCACCGCCACGGTGCGGTCCTTGGCGTAGAGGGCGAGCGCGTCCGGCCCGGCCGCCGAGAGGATGTCGCAGGCGATCAGCACGTGGGCGCTCGCCGCCGGCACCCGGCCGCCGACCACGGTCTCCTCGGTCTCGCCGATGCGCACGTGGCTGAACACCGCCCCGCCCTTCTGGGCCAGACCCGTCATGTCCACCACCGAGGCCGAGCGGCCGTCGACGTGGGCGGCCATGGCCAGGATCGAGGCGGTTGTGGTCACCCCTGTCCCGCCGATGCCGGTGAAGACGATGTTCCGCACGCCTTCCAGCGGCTCGAAGCTCGGCAGCGGGGTCGAATCGGCGGTCAGCGCCGGCATGGCCGCGGCCTGGGCGTTCTCGCCGCCCTCGATAGTGACGAAGGACGGGCAGAAGCCCTGCAGGCAGGAATAGTCGGTGTTGCAGCTCGACTGGTTGATCCGGCGCTTGCGGCCGAACTCGGTGTTCAGCGGCTCGACCGACACGCAGTTCGAGGCCTTGGAACAGTCGCCGCAGCCCTCGCAGACCAGCGGGTTGATGAAGACCCGCTTGCCCGCGACCTCCATCTTGCCGCGCTTGCGCCGACGGCGCTTCTCGGTGGCGCAGACCTGATCATAAAGCAGGACCGTGGTCCCGGGCGTGTCGCGCAGCAGCTTCTGCACGGCCATCAGCTCGGAGCGCGGCCGCACCTCCACGCCGGGCGCGAGGTTGGTGACATCGGCGTATCGGTCGACGTCGTCGGCCACGATCACCGTCTTGGCCACGCCTTCCGAGGCGAGCTGGCGGGTGATTTGGGCCGGCGTGAAGCCGCTCTCCGCCTGCTGGCCGCCGGTCATGGCGACCGCGTCGTTGAACAGCAGCTTGTAGGTGATGTGGCTGCCGGCCGCGATCGAGGCGCGGATGGCGAGCGAGCCCGAGTGGTTGTAAGTGCCGTCGCCCAGATTGGCGAAGACGTGCGGTTCGGAGGTGAAGGGCGCCGAGCCGACCCAGGTCAGCCCCTCGCCGCCCATGTGGCTGTTCAAGTCCGTCGACGGGTCGGAGAAGCTGGCCATGTAGTGGCAGCCGATGCCGGCGAGGGCGCGCGAGCCGTCCGGCAGGCGGGTCGAGGAATTGTGCGGGCAGCCCGAGCAGAAGAACGGCTTCCGCTGCTGCTCCGCCGCGAGGGTGACGGCCGCCATCGAGGCCGCGGACACCCGCGAGAGATAGTCGTGGACCCGCTCCATGTGCGGGCCGGGGGGAAGTCGGTCGGCAATGGCCAACGCCACCTCGGCCACCGACCGC
>CAMFHW010000054.1 GCA_945952175.1 uncultured Phenylobacterium sp.
GCGCGCTCGCGCACCTGCGGCAGATGGTAGCTTGGGAAAAGCTGGTTGGTCGGCTTGTAGTCGCGCAGCACCTGCTTGGCGAGCGTGACCTTGTGCACCTCGGTCGGGCCATCGGCGATGCCCATGACCAGCGAGCTGGTGACCATGTGCATGAACGGCATCTCGTTGGAGACGCCCAGCGCCCCGTGCAGGTGCGCGGCCTTGGTGGCCACGTCGTTATAGACCTTGGGCATCATCACCTTGATGGCGGCGATGTCCTTGCGGACCACGTTGTAGTCCTTGTGCTTGTCGATCAGCCAGGCGGTGCGCAGCACCAGCAGGCGGAAGGCCTCCACCGCGATCCAGCTGTCGGCGATGTCGGCCTGCACCATCTGCAGGTCGGAAAGCTTGCCGTCGCGGGTGTTGCGGCTGACCGCGCGCTTGCACATCAGGTCCAGCGCGTGCTTGCAGGCGCCCACCGTGCGCATGGCGTGGTGCACGCGCCCGCCGCCCAGGCGCACCTGGGCGATCACGAAGGCCGCGCCACGCTCGCCCAGCAGGGCGTCATAGGGCAGGCGGACATTGTTGTAGCGGACATAGCCCTCGTTACCGCCGCCGATCTCGCCGCCGCCGCCGACCGCCACGTTGCGGATGATCTCCACCCCGGGGGTGTCGGTGGGCACCAGGAAGATCGAGGTGCGCCGGTAGGGGTCCTTGGCGTCCGGGTCGGTGACCGCGTAGAGCACCAAGACCTTCGACCACTTGGCGTTGGTCGAGAACCATTTCTCGCCGTTGATCACCCACTCGTCGCCTTCCAGCACCGCGCGGGTCTTGAAGGTCAGCGGGTCGGAGCCGCCGGTCGGCTCGGACATCGAAAAGGCCGAGCGGATCTCGCCGTTCAGCAGCGGCCAGAGGTACTTCTCCTTCTGGGCGTCGGTGCCGTAGTGGGCGATGATCTCGGCGTTGCCGGTGTCGGGCGCCTGGCAGCCGAACACGGTGGGGGCCAGGCCGTTGCGGCCCAGCTTCTCGTTCATCAGGCCGAGCTTCAGCTGGCCATAGCCCTGGCCGCCCAACTCCGGGCCCAGGTGGCAGGCCCACAGGCCCTCAGCCTTCACCTTGTCCTGCAGCGGCTTGATGAACTTCTCGCGGCCAAGCGGGCCGTGGACCGCCATGCCCAGGTGGCTCAGAGGCTCGACCTCCTCGCGCATGAAGTCCTCGATCCAGTCGAGCTTCTTCTGGAATTCGGGGTCGGTTTCGAAATCCCAAGCCATTCAAAGGCCTCCCATCAATCCCGTGCGTCGCGGGCAATTTTCGTAAACTGGGTATGGACCCAGGCGAGCCCACCCCAAAAAATCGCGGCCCGACAGCCCCTTAGGCGCCGGGTCTTGCCTCCAGTATCAAACGCTTGTTCGGCTTACGCAACGGCGGCTGTCGCCTCCGGCGTGGTTTTTTGCGGCGGAGCTTGGCCTTCCGGCCATCGCACCAATGCGCGACGTCGCCACGCGCGCGCGGCTGGCCTAGGATCGGCGCATGACCGACGCGCCACCCTTGACCCGCGAAGCCCTCTACGCGGCCGTCTGGGATCGGCCCCTGACCGAGACCGCCAAGGCGCTGGGCCTCAGCCGCAGCGGCCTCAGCAAGATCTGCGACCGCCTTCTGGTCCCTTGCCCGCCCCGGGGCCACTGGGCCCGCGCCCGCCTGGGCCAGGCCGGGCCGCCCCCGCCGCTGCCGCCGGCGCCGGAGGGCGCCGCCGCGGTGATCGACATCACCGGCCAGCCGGCGCGGTCGCGGCGCAAGCGCACCCGCTTCTCGGCCGAGGCGCGCCGCGACCAGTTGATCGAGGCGGCGGCCCGTCTCATCGCCGCCGAGGGCCTGCCCGCGGTCACCATGAAGGCGGTGGCCCGCCTGGCCGGGATCAGCGAGGCCCAGGCGCACAATCACTTCGCACGCCGCCAGGACCTGCTGCTCGCCCTGGCGCGGCGCGAGCTGCACGCCATGGAGAGCCACCGGCGCGACGAACTCGCCCGCGGCCACGACCGCTACACGCGGGTGACCCTTTCGACGGTCACCTATCTGCGCGAGGTCGCCGAGCGCGGCGTGCTGATCCAGGTGCTGACCCAGAGCGCCGAGGTGCGCGAAGGCCTGCGCGCCGAGCGGGGCATCGTCCGCAGCTGGGATCGCCGCCGCGTCGCCGCCGACCTGGAAGCCCAGTACGGCCTGCCGCCCGACCTGGCCTTCGGCGCCACCGCCGTCCTGACCGCGCTCACCCGTCGCGCCGGCCGCCTGCTGGCCGACCGCCGCCTGTCGCTGGAAAGCGCCGAGCGCCTGACCCTGGCCATGGTCACCGCCGGCAATCGCGCGCTCGCGCGCGCCTATCGCGGCTAGGCCGGCCGCAGAGCCTCGATCGCCGCCAGGGTCAGCCGCTCGCAGAGCTCCGCCCCAGCCTCCGCCGAGATGTCGCCCTGCCAGACCAGTCGGCCGGCATCCTCGGGAATGGCGGTCACCAGGCTGATCGCGCCGACTGCTTCGTCGGGCGGCAGATGGAGTTCGCGCCGGACCAGGCGTGCGAGCCGCCGCAGGGGCCGGTCGCGCCGGGCCGCGACGGCGGGGTCCACCCGGCAGGCCATGTAGGGGTCGCGCAGGATCACGTGGGCCACCGGCCCATGGGCGCTCACCTGCCGGAAATAGAGCCACGCGCAGGCCAGGGCGGCCTCGTCGAGCCGCTCGGCGCGGGACGCCGCGTCCAGCCCCGCCGCCTCCAGCTCGGCGAATTCGCGGTCGAGCACCGCGTTGAACAACGCGTGCTGGTCGGGGAAGTAGCCATGGACGAGGGCCTTGCTCACGGCTGCGGCGGCGGCCAGCTGCTCGGCCCGCAAGGGCAGGTGGCCCTGTTCGAGCACCAGGCGCGCGGCGGCTTCGACGAGCTGCCCGCGCCTCATCTCCGCCGGTAACCGAGATCCCCGCGCCAAGTCCGCCCTCGCAACGCTCCAGGCGTCATAGGGCGAATCCGCCGGCGCGGGAAATCGCGGCCGGCGTCGGTCAGGCCTCGGCCAGCGTCTTCAGGCCCATCATCTCCTCGAAGTTGCGGCGATAGAACAGCTCCTTAGCCGCCTCGTCGATGTCGCCCATGGTCCGCTCGAAGCGGCCCAACGGATCGTTGGTGCCTTCCGGGTGCGGGTAGTCGCTGGAGAACATGAACAGGTCCGAGCCGCCATCCTTGATCATCCGGCCCACGTCCTCGCCCGGGAACGGCGTGAACTTCACCGCGCGGCGGATGTATTCCGATGGCTTCAGCGACATGGCCTTCAGATAGGGGTCGGTGCGGCCGAAGCTCTTGAAACCCAGGTCCAGCTCGCGGAGGAACTCCGGCGCCCAGCCTGCCCCGGCCTCGATCACCCCGCCCTTCAGGCGCGGGAATCGCTCGAAGACGCCGTCATAGACCATGGCCGTCAGGAAGATCTGCGGCGCATAGGCCAGCATCACATAGTCGGCGAAGCGCAGGTTCTCGCCGCCGCCGTGCAGGTCCGGCGCACGCTCGCGGCCATTGTTCTGGAAGGCCTTGGGCTGGGTCTGGGTGCCGGGGCCGATGTGCAGCACGAAAGGCTTTCCGGCCTCCTGCAGCATCGCCCAGATCGGGTCGTAGTCCGGATGCCCGGGCGACTTGTCCCCGGCCGGCCCCGCCGAGACCCAGATGGCGCCGGCCCCGGCCTTCAGGGCGATCTCGGCCTCCTCGACCGCGCGCGCCGCGTCGTCCAGCGGCACATAGGCGACGCCCAGCAGGCGTGGATCGCTCCCGCAGAAGGCCGCCATGGCGAGGTTGTGCGCGCGGGCGCCGGCATAGAGCGCCTCAGGCGTCTTGGCCGACAGGGCCGGCCGCAGGGATGAGGTCGCGAAGACCAGCTGGCTCGAGAAGCCGAACATGTCGAGCACGCGCCGGCGCTCTTCGGTGTCGAAGGCGCCCGCCGCCACCCAGCCCTTCGGCCCTGCGATCGGGTTGTCGAACGCCTTCTCCGTCGCGGCCGCGTCGGTCTTCCGCGCCTTGGCGGCGTCCAGCAGGTCGTCGATGCGGTTGCGCTCGCGGCCATAGAGCGGCTTCAGCGCGCCGCGCACCGCCTCCTCGATGAAGGGTTCGAGCCACTCCCGCGTCTCCATGACATGGCTGTCGGCGTCATGGATCACGCGCCCACCGGCATAGGTCATCGATCGTTCCTCCCGCTATCTGACAATCACACCAATAATGGCGCCGATCGGACTAGGCAATCGCCTTGGCGATGACGCTTGGGCTTGATGTGGCGGGACCGCTTCCGCCAGGGTGGGGGCAACGACGAAGGTGAAGGAAACGCGATGACCCGTCCCGAAACGCTCGGCTTCTCCAGCGAGCGGCTGAAGAAGATCGACGCCCATCTGAGCGCGAAATACATCGAGCCGGGGAAGATCCCGTGCGCCCAGGTCCAGGTCATGCGCAGGGGTGAACTGGTCCACGAGACCGTGCTGGGCCACGCCGATGTCGCCCGCGGCCGCAAGCTCGCCCGCGACGACGTCTTCCGCATCTATTCCATGACCAAGCCGATCACCTCGGTGGCCTTCATGATGCTGGTCGAGGAAGGCCTGGTCGCTCTGGACGACCCGGTGAGCCGCTTCATTCCGGAGTGGAAGGACCTCGGCGTCTATTCGGCCGGCCTCGGCCCATATCTGACCACCCCGCCTGCGCGGCCGATGCAGATGGTCGACCTGCTGCGCCACACCTCGGGCCTGACCTACGGCTTCCAGACCCGGTCCAATGTCGACGCCGCCTACCGCAAGCTGAAGGTCGCCGACCCGACAGGGCCGGACATGGACGGCTTTGTCGCCGAGCTCGCCAAGCTGCCGCTGGAGTTCTCGCCGGGCGAGGCCTGGAACTATTCGATCTCCACCGACGTCCTGGGCGTGCTGGTCCAGCGCATCTCGGGCAAGCCGTTCCAGGTCTTCCTGGCCGAGCGCGTCTTCGGGCCGCTGGGCATGACCGAGACCGGCTTCACGGTCCGCGACGACCAGAAGAGCCGCCTGACCGCCTGCTACAACGCCAAGCCCGGCGGCGGCATGGAGCTGCAGGACGATCCGGAGACGAGCACCTATTTCGCCACGCCGAATTTCCACTCCGGCGGCGGCGGCCTGGTCTCCACGGCCGACGACTACATGAAGTTCTGCCGCATGTTGTCGAACGGCGGCGAGCTGGGCGGCCAGCGCCTGCTGGCGCCCAAGACCTTGAAGCTGATGGCGTCCAACCACCTGCCCGGCGGCCAGGACCTGACCGAGCTGTCGCGCTCGCTGTTCTCGGAGGCGACCAACGCCGGCGTCGGGTTCGGCCTGGGCTTCGCGGTCACCTTCGACCCGGTGAAGGCCCTGCTGACCTCCAGCCCCGGCGAGTTCTACTGGGGCGGCGCGGCCTCCACCGCCTTCTGGATCGATCCGGTGGAGGACATGGCCGTGGTCTTCATGACCCAGCTCCTGCCCTCCTCCACCTATCCTATTCGGCGGGAACTTCGGACCCTGGTCTATTCGGCCCTGACCGGTCCGAACCCGTAAGGGTGTCGCGGGCGGCCTTGGCGGCCACCTCGGCCGCCTCGGTCTCCTCCACCCCGCCCGGCGCCCCGTGGCCGGTGTCGGGCGCATCGCCGTGCGGGATGGTGTCGAGCAGGCGCTCCTTGCGCCACGGCCCCCAGCGGAACCAGGCCATCGCCATGATCAGCGACGCCATCGAGCCCAGCGGGAAGCTCCACCAGATGGCGTCGGCTCCCAAGGTCGGCTGCAGGCTGAGCGCGAAGGGAATCCGGATCACCCACAGGGAGATCACCATGGCGATCAGCGGCGGCGTCACCGAGCCCGTGGCCCGGACGATGCCCGACAGGATGAAGCTCATGCCGAACGGGATGAAACCCCACAGCACGAAGTTGTTGATGTGGATGGCGATCGGGATCGAGGGGCTGCCGGCCGGCAGGAACAGCCGCAGCACGATGGGCTCGATCAGGTAGATGATGGCGATCGGCCCGGCGCTCAGCAGGGCGGCGTAGATCACCCCGATGCCGGCGACCTTGTCCACGCGGTCCATCTTGCCGGCCCCGACATTCTGGGCGGCCATGGACGAGCAGGCCATGCCGAGCGCCATGGCCGGCATCTGCACATAGGTCCAGAGCTGGATCGCCGCGCCGTAGGCGGCGGCCGTCTCGGTGCCGTAGCTGTTCACGAACCGCGTCATGATCACCGAGGCGCCGGAGATGACGAACATCTGCAGACCCATGGGCAGGCCCTTGGTCACCAGGGTCTTCATGATCCCGAAGTCGGGCTTCAACAGGCCCCATTCGGCGCGCTTCAGGACCAGGATCGAGTCCTTGCGATAGAGCCAGATGATGATCAGGCCCAGCGTCAGCGTCTGGCTGACCAGGGTGGCGGTGGCCGACCCCGCGATGCCCATCTTCGGAAACGGCCCGATCCCCATGATCAGCAGCGGGTTGAGGCAGACCTCCAGCGCCACGGCGAACAGCGAGAAATAGAACGGGGTCTTGGAATCCCCCGTCCCTCGCTGCGCCATCTGGACGAAGGAGAAGAAGTACATGAACGGGATCGCCATGAAGATGACGCGCAGATAGATGATCGCGTCGATCTTGGCCTCGGCCGGCGTCTGCATGGCCGTGAGGATGGCGGGCGTGAAGGTGTAGCCAATCGCGCCGACCGCGATCGAGACGATCAGGAAGAAGACGATCGCGGCGCCGACCACGCGCTTGGCCAGCGGCCGGTCCTCGGCCCCGATGGCCTGGCCGATCAGCAGGTTGGCGGCCATGGTGATGCCGAACACCGAGCCCAGCATCAGGAAGAAGATGGTGTTGGCGTTGGTCGTCGCGGTGAGCGCCGCCGAGCCCAGGGCGTGACTGACCCAGATGGCGTTGGCCGTGCCGTTCAGCGATTGCAGGACATTGGTGCCCAGCACCGGCAGGGCGAACTTCACCAGGGTCGGGCCGATCGGTCCGGTGGTGAGATTGGCCATCCCGGGCCGGCCGCCGGGCCCGCCGGGAGGCCGCCCCGGCGGACCGCCGGACGCGGGACGAATGGCCCGCTCGCTCGTGGAAGAATTCACGCCTGACCCCTGCGGCGCCGATTTGCGCCGACCGCCCTCCGGTCCCGGAACATGCTCGGGCCCAGCCCCTCCGCCGCGAGAATGCGCGGCGGGGCGGTTGGTCGGAGTCTAGGCGCCCGGGGCGGTGGTCTCAAGCGCGCGTCTTGCGAAATTCCGCCGCAAGGGCACGGCCCTTCCTCCCCCGCTGCGCAGGGGAGGAAGGGGCTAGGCCAGCCGGCTCTTGGCCCGCCCGTAGGCCAAGTAGACCAGCACCCCGATCAGGTTCCAGGCGAAGAAGAAGGTGATGGTCTTCGCCGCCAGGCTTGAGAACAGGTAGAGGCAGCCTGCGATGCCGGCCGGCCCGATGACCCAGATCAGCGGAGTCTTGAAGGTGCGCGCCAGTTCCGGCGCCTGGCGGCGCAGGACCATCACCGCCGCGATGGTGGCGATGAAGGCCGCCAGTGTGCCGGCATTGGCCAGCGAGGCGATCTCCGACAACGGCATCACCCCGGCGATCACCGCCGAGATCAGCCCGGTCAGCACGGTCACCGCCACCGGCACGCCGCGGCTGTCGACCCCGGCCAGGCCGCGCGGCAGCAGTCCGTCGCGGGCCATGGCGAAGAACACCCGGCTCTGGCCGAACATGAAGACCATGATCACGGTCGGCAGGGCCACCACCGCCGCCCCGGCGATCACCGAGGCCGCCGCCGGCTGGCCGAGCTCGCGCAGCACGAAGGCCAGGGGTTCGGGGCTCTTGGAGAAGACGTCATAGGGCGAGGCGCCCAGGGCGCAGGCCGCCACCACCATGTAGATCAGAGTGCACATGATCATCGAGCCGACGATGCCGATCGTCAGGTCGCGCTTGGGGTTCTTGGCCTCCTCCGCCGCCGTCGAGATCGCGTCGAAGCCGTAGAAGGCGAAGAAGATGATCGCCGCGGCGCCCATCATCCCGAACTTCTTGTCGCCGATCTGCTCAGCGCCGTAGCCGAACGGCGCGAAGGGGTGGAAGTGGCTGGCGTCGAAGTGCGGCAGGGTGAGCGCCACGAAGCCCGCGAGGGCCACCAGCTTCACGCAGACCAGGATGAAGTTGACCGTCGCGCTCTCCCGCGTGCCGATCAACAGCACGCCGGTCACCACCAGGGCGATGAACACCGCCGGCAGATTGACCAGCCCGCCCGCCTCCGGCCCCGCCAGCAGGGCCGGCGGGATCGCCCAGTGCGCCGACTTGATCAGGCCTGCGGCATAGCCCGCCCAGCCGACCGAGACCGCGCTGCAGACCAGGGTGTATTCGAGGATCAGGCTCCAGCCGATGATCCAGGCGACCATCTCGCCCAGCCCGACATAGGAATAGGTGTAGGCGCTGCCCGCCTGCGGCATCAGGCTCGCCATCTCGGCGTAGCAGAGCGCCGCGCAGGCGCAGACCGCCCCGGCCACCGCGAAGGACAGGATCACCGCCGGCCCGGCCAGGCCCGCCGCCACGCCGGTGAGCGTGTAGATGCCGGTGCCGATGATCGCGCCGACGCCCAGGGCCATCAGGTGCGGCCAGCCCAGGCTCGGCTTCAGGCGATGCTGGCCCTCGGCGTGAACCGGCGGCTCGATGGCCCTGCGGCGGGTGATGAAACTCATGCGTCGACGCCCCCTCTGGCGATAAGAGGCGGAGGATGACCCGCGTTTCAGGCGCGGGGCAAGGGCCGATCCGGCACGTTCGGTCCGGACCACCTCGCAGGCGCGGCAAGTTCTTCGACGTTCTCCCCGGAAACGGGGAAGAGACGGCCTATTCCGGCCAGAGCTCCTGGACGTCGCCCTTGCGGTTCAGGACGCGCACCGCGCGCTTCACCACGGTCAGCAGCCGGTCCTTGCGGGCCAGCTCGTCATAGGTCATCGCGCCCTTGGCCAGGCCTTCCAGCAGGAAGCGGCCGAGGTCGCGGCTGGTCTGGAAGCGCGGATCGGCGCCGGCCTGGGCCAGCGCGTTGAACCGGTCGCCGACCTGGGCGTGGTCGAAGGCCGACTGGGCGCTGGCGAGGCGGGCGCGCAGCATCGGCTCGGTGCGGGCCGCGGCCTCCAGCTCGGCGAAGGCCACGAACGGCGTCTCATGCAGCAGCGCCCAGTAGGCGTCGATCGCATGCTCGGCGGCGTCCACACCCGGCGCGGGCGGGCCGGCGGCCTGCTCGAACAGCCGCGCGCGCTCCACCTCGATATAGGCGACGGCGGCCTCGACCAGCTCCTCGCGGCTGGCGAAGTGGTAGAGCATGGCGCCACGCGTCAGGTTCGCGGCGTCCGCGATCATCGCGTTCGTCGCGGCGTGATAGCCGACCTCGGCGAACAGCCGCATGGCGGCGTCCAGGATACGAGCGCGGGTACGCCGAGACTTCGGCGTCTCCTTCGCAGGATAGGTTCGGGCGTCCATTGGACCTGATGTACGGAAGACCTGGGGAGGGTCGGCCTGTCGAATCCCTTACGCCCAAAGGCTCTGCGACAAAAGGGGCTGCGACGATTTCACGAGACTGACACGCAATCAGCATAGCGCAGGACCAGTTTCCGGGCCGCCATGGAGGGCTGCGTGAGCGATTTCGGAATCCGCCGGTACCGCACGGTCTTCATCTCGGACGTCCATCTGGGAACGCGCGGCTGCCAGGCGGAACTGCTCCTGGACTTCATCCGCCACGTCGAGTGCGAGACGCTCTATCTGGTCGGCGACATTATCGACGGCTGGAAGCTGCGCTCGGGCTGGTACTGGCCCCAGGCGCACAACGACGTGGTCCAGAAGATCCTGCGCATGGCCCGCAAGGGCGTGAAGGTGATCTACGTCCCCGGCAATCACGACGAGGTCGTCCGCGACTTCTGCGGCACGCACTTCGGCGGGGTGATCGTCGCCCGCGACGCGATCCACGAGATGGCCGACGGCCGCCGGTTCCTGGTCACCCACGGCGACGAGTTCGATGGGGTGGTGCAGCACGCCAAGTGGCTGGCCTTCGTCGGCGACTACGCCTACCGCACGGCCTTGTTCCTCAACACGGTGTTCAACCGCGTCCGCCGCCGGCTCGGCTTCGGCTACTGGAGCCTGTCGGCCTTCCTGAAGACGCGGGTGAAGAACGCCCTGCAGTTCATCGAGAACTTCGAGGCCGCCGTCGCGGACGAGGCCCGCCGCCGGGGCGTCGACGGCGTCATCTGCGGCCACATCCACAAGGCCGAGATGCGCGACATCGCCGGCGTCGCCTATATCAACGACGGCGACTGGGTCGAGAGCTGCACCGCGCTCTGCGAGCATCCGGACGGCAAGCTGGAGATCCTGGAGTGGGGCAAGCTGCGGTCCTGGTCGATGATCAGCAAGACCCTGCCGGATCCCCTGGCCGAAGGCGCCGCCGAGGCGGCGGCCGCCGCCTGAACAGCGTTCATTGACAGCAAGGCTGAATTGACGACAGTCTCACTGTCATGAGCATTCCCCCGTCCCGCTACGTCTCGAGCCTGCGCGACCGTCAGAAGGCCGAGACCCACGACCAGATCCTGGGCGCCGTCGGCCGCAAGCTCGAGAGCGGCTCGCTGGACGACCTCTCCTTCGCCGAGATCGCCGCCGAGGCCGGCGTCGGCGAGCGTACGGTCTATCGCCACTTCCCGACCCGCGAAGCCCTGATGGGCGCCTTCTGGGCCTGGCTGCAGACCCAGGCCATGATCCCGCCCCGGCCCTCCAAGGCCCGGGTCCGCGACGCGGTGCGCACCCATATCGACGGCCAGAAGCCGATGCGCATCCTGGTCGCCACCGACGCCTGGGAGCCGCAGGTCAACGGCGTCGTCCGCACCCTCACCCGCGTCATCAAGGAGATGCGGGACATGGGCCACACGGTCGAGGTGGTCAGCCCCGACCAGTTCAAGACCTTCCCGCTTCCCACCTATGCCGAGATCAAGGTCGCCGTCGGCGCCTACGAGCCGGTGCAGGAGCGGTTCAAGGCCTTCGAGCCCGAGGCCATCCACATCGCCACCGAAGGCCCGATCGGCCTGGCCGCCCGGCGCATCTGCGTGGAGTGGAAGCTGCCCTTCACCACCAGCTACCACACCCGCTTCCCGGAATATGTCTCGGCCCGCCTGCCGCTGCCGCTCGCCGCCGGCTACGCCTACATGAAGTGGTTCCACAAGCCGTCGGGCCGGCTGATGGTCGCCACGCCCACCATGCGCGACGAGCTGGAACAGCACGGCTTCCGCAACATCACCCCCTGGTCGCGGGGCGTCGACACCGAGCAGTTCCATCAGCGCACGCCGGACGAGCCGGACGTCTTCGCAAACCTCGCCAAGCCGATCTTCCTGTCGGTGGGGCGCGTCGCCGTGGAGAAGAACATCGAGGCCTTCCTGGCGCTGGACCTGCCCGGCACCAAGGTGGTGGTCGGCGACGGCCCGCAGAAGGACGAGCTGGCCGAGAAGTATCCCAAGGCGGTGTTCACCGGCGCCAAGTTCGGCCCTGAGCTCGCCGCCCACTTCGCCTGCGCCGACGTCTTCGTCTTCCCCTCGCTCACCGACACCTTCGGCCTGGTGATCCTGGAGGCCATGGCCACCGGCACCCCGGTCGCCGCCTATCCGGCGCCCGGCCCCATCGACATCATTCCGAACTCCGGCGCCGGCGTCCTGGCGGTCACCGCCACGGAGGGCCTGCGCGAGGCCTGCCTGGAGGCGCTGAAGCTCGACCGCGGCGCGGTGCGCCGCTTCGCCGAAGGCTTCTCCTGGCGCGCCTGCGCCGAGGACTTCGTGCGCAACCTCCAGCCCTATCCCGAACCGGAAAAGACCCGCTTCTGGCGCAAGCTGCGCAGGCTCACCCGCGTGCGCCGGCGACGGCCGGAAGCGGCTTAGAGCTATTTCGGGGACAGGTTGATTATCTCCCCGCGCGGCGCGGCGGCTGCCTGGATGGTCGCCAGGAGATAATCAACCTGTCCCCGAAATAGCCACTCCCCAATGCAAAACGCCGCGGCCCCGTTTCCGGAACCGCGGCGCTCTCCTCGGGCGCCGCGTGGGGTCGGCGCGTCCGTCTCTGTCCGGGCTAGATGCCCGCGGTCTCGATCTTCGGCCGGGCGGTGAGCTGCTCGCCGGTCAGTCGGTAATGGACGATCTCGGCCACGTTGGTCGCGTGGTCGCCGATCCGCTCCAGGTTCTTGGCCACGAACAGCAGCTGGCTGCCGGCGCTGACCGCCTGCGGGTCGCTCATCATCAGGCCGATGATTTCCTGCGACAGCTTCTCGTATGCGGCGTCGACCTCCTCGTCCTTCGACCAGACGTCGTCGGCCTTGATCAGGTCGTCCTCGGCATAGGCCTGCAGCACCATCTGCAGGCGCTTGCGGACCAGGCCGTCGAGGCTCTCGAAGGCGCTCATCAGCGGCGCCGGACGCCGCCAGCCCTCGAGGGCCACGGCGCGCTTGGCGGTGTTCTTGGCGAGGTCGCCACAGCGTTCCAGGTCGGCGGCGGTCTTGAGCGCCGCCACCGCGTGACGCAGGTCCTCGGCCACCGGCTGGCGCAGGGCCACCAGACGCACGGCCGTCTCCTGCAGGCTCACCTCAAGGACGTCGACATTGCGGTCCTGGTCGATGACCCGGCGGGCCAGTTCGGGGTTGTCGGTGACCAGGGCGCGGGTGGCGTCCTCGGTCTCGCTGAGGGCCAGCCGGCCCAGGGTCGCCACCTGGTCCTTCAGGGCGGCGAGGTCGGAATCGAAGGCGCGAAGGGTGTGCTCGACCATGGGATCCTCAACCAAACCGGCCGGTGATGTAGTCGGAGGTCCGGCGGGTGGCCGGGCGGGTGAACACGGCGTCGGTCGGGCCGAACTCGACGAGCTCGCCCAGGTACATGAAGCCGGTGTAGTCGGAGACGCGCGCCGCCTGGCCCAGATTGTGGGTGACGATGACGATCGTGTGGTCGGTCTTCAGCGTGGTGACGGTCTCTTCCAGCCGGGCCGAGGAGATCGGGTCGAGCGCCGAGGTGGGCTCGTCGAGCAGCAGCACTTCCGGCTTCACGGCGACGCCGCGGGCCACGCACAGGCGCTGCTGCTGGCCGCCCGACAGGCCGAGGCCCGGCGAGCGCAGCTTGTCCTTCACCTCGTCCCACAGGGCCGCGCGGGTCAGGCTCTCCTCGACGCGCACGTCCATGTCGGCCTTGGACAGGTTCTCGTAGAGCCGCACGCCGAAGGCCACGTTGTCGTAGATCGACATCGGGAACGGCGTCGGCTTCTGGAACACCATGCCGACGCGGGCGCGCAGGCGGGCCAGGTCGGTCCTGGGGCTCAGGGCGTTCTCGCCGTCGATCAGGATCTCGCCCGTGGCCTTCTGGCCGGGATAGAGGGCGTACATCCGGTTCAGCGTGCGCAGCAGGGTGGACTTGCCGAAGCCCGAGGGGCCGATCAGGGC
>CAMFHW010000055.1 GCA_945952175.1 uncultured Phenylobacterium sp.
GGGGTGTCCAAAGATGTCTCTGAACTGACTCCTCTCGGCATCGAAACGACCCGCCGTCCATTCCAAATCGCCAGCCGGCAGGCAGAGCATCCCACCGCGTTGCTCTCCCCATGTCTGCCCGACCGCGAGATCGAACACGACACGCGATAAGTTGACGGGGCGGCTGCGTGCGCCGCTCGGAAGAGGTTGGAGTTGCTCGGTCGGCGCCGCGACCTCAGCCGCACCCGCGGCGGTCGGCGACATCATAAACAGCGCGCCCAGAGCGCTCACAATCCAACGCATCGCCACCCCCGTGGATACCCCTAGTCTCGAATATTCAATCCCAGATTGCTCTAAGCCGACGTAAACACCGCCAGCTCGTTCCCGCTCGGGTCGCGGAAGTGGAACCTCCGGCCGCCCGGGAAGCTGAAGATCGGGATCACGATCTCGCCGCCGGCGTCGCGGACGCGTTTTTCCATGGCCTCCAGGTCGTGGGCGTAGAGCACCACCAGGGGCTTGGGCCGGGCCTGTTCCTTGTCGGCCTGGAAGCCGCCGTCGAGCCCGGCGTTCTCGAAGGCCGCGTAGGTCGGGCCATAGTCGATGAACCGCCAGCCGAAGGCCGCCGAATAGAACAGCTTGGTCCCGGGCAGGTTGTCGCCCGGCAGCTCCACATAGGCGATCTTGCCATCCTCGAACATGGTCGGGCGTCCTCTGAAGTTCCTATTTTGTTCTCTCATAAGGCCTCAGCCTGGGAGAGTCCATACCGCCGTCTTCTTGACCTCCATGTCCTCCAGCTCGCGGGTGGTCGGCACCTGGTATTCGGCGAGCTTCACCAGCCCTCCGCGCGGGAAGTAGCTGCGGCCCGGATCGCCGATCAGCACCATCGTCCCCGCCGCGCGGCCGGCCGCGAGCCATGCCATCACCTTCTCCGCCAGCGGCTTCTCGTAACAGATGTCGCCGGCCAGGATCACGTCGCAGGCCGGCGGCGGGGCGTCGAGCAGATCCGCGTCGGTGAAGTCGCACGCCACGCCGTTGGCCGCCGCGTTCAGCTCGAGCGCCGCGCCGCAGAAGCCATCGATGTCGGCCGCCAGCACCCGGGCCGCGCCGGCCTTCATGGCCGCGATGCCGACGATCCCCGAGCCCGAGGCGAAGTCGATCACCCGCTTGCCGGCCACGACCTCCGGCTGGTCGAGGACGTAGCGCGCCAGGGCCTGTCCCCCCGCCCAGGCGAAGGCCCAGAACGGCGGCGGCAGGCCGATCTCCGACAGCGCCTCCTCGGTCATCCGCCAGATGGGCGTGATCTCGTCGGCCAGGTGCAGCACCAGTTCCGGCGTGTGCGGCGGGACCTGGCGGCGCGTGTTTTCGAGGATGAAGGCGCGGCGGCCTTCGGGGGTCTGGGCGATCATCGCCCCTCTTACGCGGCCGGCTTGCCCGCCGCCAGCTTCAGCACCTGCGCATAGCCGCCCGGCTCGTGCAGCATGCCGTCCAGCACGCCCTTTCTCGCCAGCATCCGGTGGGCGCGGGGCAGATTGTAGCAGGGCACATGCATGAACATGTGATGCTCGCAGTGATAGTTCACGTAGTAGGGCGCGAGGCTCGCCCGCGCGATCAGCCCAGCCTGGGTTGTACGCGCATGGCGCAGCGGGTCCGGCTCGTCCTTGCCCACACAGGCGTGCTCGGCGATGTTGCGCAGCCGGGTGATCATCTGGAACCAGGTGAACTGCGGGACCAGCCACAGCACCGGCCACGCCCACCAGGCGCCGAACGGCGCGCCGATCGCGGTGATGATCACGCCGCCCAGCAGCCAGCGGCGCTTGCGGCGGATCTCCTCCAGGATGATCGGCAGCACCGGCTCGCCTGGCTGGCGCGCGCGCAGCCGCTTCTGGAAGTCGCCGAACCGCTGCTTGAAACCGGTCTGGCCGGTCAGGTCGCGGACGATCTTGCGGCGTAGGGACAGGGGCGTGATCGGGAAGGGCGCCGACAGGCCCAGGTCCGGGTCCTCGGCCTGCTGGGCGAAGCGGTGATGGCCCAGGTGATAGGTCCGGTAGCGCAGCAGCCCGCCGCCGGTCAGCCACTCGCCGGCCCAGTCATTGACCTTCAGGTCCTTGTGCAAGGCGCCGTGCGCGGCGTCGTGCATCAGGATGGCCAGGCCGAGCTGGCGGCCGCCGATGATGATCCAGGCCAGCGGGATGGTGACCGGCCAGATCACCGCCATCGCCCCGGCCGCCAGGATCACCGCCCAGGCGTGCGCGATCAGCGCCAGCCCCTTCCAGGAGGACTTCTGCGCCAGGGGCGCCCACTCCTCGGGCGTGAAGTAGGTCTTCGGATCGACGCGGGCCGCAGCTGCCATAGGGACATCATACGCCGCGAAAGCCTGCGAAAACAGCGTGACCCCGCGTCACCCGCGCGGGCTCACACCGCCAGGTCGAGGCGCTCCAGGCCGCGGAAGAAGGGCAGGGCGCGCCATTGCGGTTCGGCGTCGGGATCGGCCAGGCGCAGGTTGGGGAAACGGGCGAACAGGCGCACCAGGGCGACCTGAGCTTCCAGCCTCGCCAGCGGCGCGCCGATGCAGATGTGCGCCCCGCCGCCGAACGACATATGCGGGCTCTTCTTGCGGCTCACGTCGAACCGCTCCGCATTCGGGAACACCTCGGGGTCGCGGTTGGCGGCGCGCAGCAGCAGCGTCATCGACTGGGTGGCCTTCACCGGACAGCCGTGGACCTCCATGTCGTGCGAGGCGATGCGGCCGGTGATGTCGATCGGGCCTTCGAAGCGCAGGATCTCCTCGACCACCGCACTGGCGATCGACGGGTCGGCCTTGAACTTGGCGAGTTCGCCGGGGTTCAGCAGCAAGAGGCGCACCCCGTTGCCGATCAGGTCGGTGGTGGTCAGGTTGCCGCCCACCAGCAGGGCGCCGAGATTGATCCGCAGTTCCTCGTCCGACAGCGGCGCGCCGTCGGCCTGCAGCCTGGTCATGTCGCTGATCAGGTCGTCGCGCGGGTCGGCCCGCCGCGCCGCGATGGTCTGCAGGAAATAGGCCGACAGCGCCTCGCTCGACCGCTCCATGTGCGTCGTCTGCTCGGGCGTGCGGAACGGGTTCAGCCCCTGGATCACGCCCTCCGACCAGTCGCGGAACTCAACCAGCCGGTCATGGTCGACCCCGAGGATCTGGGCGATCACGTCGATCGGGATCGGCACGCAGAAGGTGCTCATCAGGTCGAAGGTGGGCTGGCCCTCGATCCGGTCCAGCGCCTCGTCGACGATCGCCTCGACCTGCGGCTTGAACTTCGCCACCCGTGCATAGAGCGCCTGGGCCAGCGGCCCGCGCACCCGCGCGTGGTCGGGATTGTCGAGCATCAGGATGGAGGTGGTCTCCGAGCGCGGCACGCCCTCGACCACGGCGTCGGCGAACCGGCGCTGCATCACCGCCGCCTCCTCGGCGCGGATCGGGTCGCGCCACATCTCCAGGTCCGTGGCGATGGCGCGCACGTCGGCATAGCGGGTGACGATGAAGCTGCCCGACGCGTCGTCGCGCGTGATCGGACAGGCGTCGCGCAGCGGCTTCAGCACCGAATGCGGGTCGCGCTGGAACTCGGCGTTGAACGGCGTCATCTGCATGATGCCGGGGAGCTCGGCCTCGGTCTTGGTCTCGGACATGGCGTCCTCCTCAGAACAACGCGCCGCCCTTCCACAGGCCGGCCATCAGGGCGGCGAACAGCAGGGCGCCCGCCAGCCCATTCGACTTGAACAGCCTTAGAGCCGCCTTGCCGTCGCGGACGTCAAGCGCCTGGGCCTGGCGCGACAGGTGGATACCGTAGAGGGCGGCGGGCGGCAGGAACAAGGGCCCGAGCTTGCCGAACCAGGCGGCCGCCAGCGCCAGGATGAAGGCCAACACATAGAAGCCGAGCACGCCCTTCGGCGCGGCCTCGCCCAGGCGGCGGGCGGACGACTTCACCCCGGCCAGCGCGTCGTCCTCCAGGTCCTGCACCGCGTAGATGGTGTCGTAGCCGAGCGTCCAGAACACGCCGCCGGCATAGAGCAGGACCGCCGGCCAGGCGAGCGTCCCGGTCGCCGCCGCGAAGCCCAGCAGGGCGCCCCAGTTGAACGTCAGGCCGAGCCAGGCCTGCGGCCACCAGGTGATCCGCTTCATGAACGGATAGCCGGCGACCAGCAGCAGCGAGCCGAAGCGCAGGCCGATCGCCACCGGCGGCATGGTCAAAAGGATGCCCAGCGACACCAGGCAGCAGACCGCCACGAAGGCCCAGGCCTGCCTGACGCTGATCTGGCCGGCCGGGATCGGGCGCAGCGCCGTGCGGGCCACCTTGGCGTCGATGTCCCGGTCGACGATGTCGTTGTAGGCGCAGCCCGCCGAGCGCATCAGGGCGGCGCCCAGGAAGAACTGCGCCATCAGGATCGGGTCCGGCCACTGGCCTTTCATGGCCGCGGCGAGCGCCAGGCCCTGCCAGCCCGGCAGCATCAGGAGCCAGATGCCGATCGGCCGGTCGAACCGCCCGAGCTTCAGCCAGGGCCGCAGCGGCGGCGGCGCGAACCGGTCCACCCAGTTCTCGGGCGCGGCGTCGGGCAGGGGAGCGTCGGCGGCGGTCATGGGGACAGATTAGAGCAGGTCGCGATGCGCCCCAATCCGCTCATCCCGCGAAGCGGGAAAATCGAGTGATCCGCGGCGCGCGCCTCGCCCCGTCCCCCTTTTTGGACGCAGAGATCGCGGAGGCCCACGGAGATCGCAAAGGGCGCTCTTCTCCGTGTCCTCTGCGGACCTCCGTGATCTCTGCGTTCGAAAGGCCGCCGGCTCGGCGTGTCGGGTCCAAGCTCGCTTCGCGAGGAGCGGTGAGCTGACCGTGGCTTTGACGCCGCAGTTCGAAATTCGCGTAACAAGGTCTGTTGACGCACAAATCGACCCCGCCTAGCTTCCCCCGACCACGAACCGCGAGCGGAAAGGAGGGTCTTCAAGATGAGAATCATCGCCATGCCAGACCTCCGCCGCGTCGCCCGACCGCGATTCTGATTCCGACGAATCCCCGGTGCGGCGCCTGAGTGGCTCCGCGACCCAGGCTTTCTCTCCGAAATATCGCGATCCCGCTGGCGGCCCAGGCTCCAGCTCGTTTCCCCATCCCTTCCTGACGCCGCCGCGCGCCGATGCGCCGTCGTCGTCGCCTCCGATTCTCCGACGGTTCCCATGTCCGATTTCCACGACGACGACGAAGATGCGGGTCGCCCCCGCGTCCTGAGCAACATCCAGGTGCTGGGCTTCGTCTGGCGCAACTGGATGGCCGATCCGGCGCGGTTCTACAGCATCATCGCGCTGCTGCTGGTCGCCACCATCTGCGACGCCTCGATTCCCTGGGCCACGCGCGGGCTGATCAACGCAGTCTCGGCGCCCGAGCGCCCGACCGCGGCCGCCTGGGCGGCGTGGCTGACCCTGTCCGGCCTCTATCTGGCCTTCTACATGTTCCGCTCGGCGATGTTCCGCCTGTCCAACGGCTACTACGCCCGGATCATGGCGCGCATCGTCACCGAGGGCTTCCGGCGCGTGCAGTCGTTCTCCGCCGACTGGCACGCCTCGAACTTCGCCGGCGCCACGGTTCGCCGCGTCAGCCGCGCCATGTGGGGCTATGACAGCGCGTCGGACGCCCTCCTCTGGATGCTGACCCCCACCCTGCTGGTGCTGTCGGCCCTGGCGGTCTCCATCGGCCTGCGCTGGCCGGCGGCCGGCCTGTTCGTGGCGGCCCTGATCGTGCTGTTCGCGATCTACAACGTGCTGGTCTCGACCCACTACATCCGGCCGGCGAACCTCCGGTCCACGGCGCTGGATTCCGGGATCGGCGCGCGGCTGGCCGACGCCATCTCGGCCAATCCGGTGGTGAAGGGCTTCGGGGCGGAGACCCGAGAGGAGCGCCGGTTCGAAGCCCACATGGAGCGTTGGCGCCGGGCGCAGAACGAGACCTGGGACCGGTTCAACAATGTCGGCATGGGCCAGAACCTGTTCCTGGTGCTGCTGCAGGCCGGGCTGACCGGCATGCTGGTCAGCGCCTGGGCCAAGGGCGAGGCCAATGCGGGCGACGTGGCCTTCGCGATCACCTCGTTCATCGTCATGGCCGGCTACATGCGGAACTTCTCGGAGATCACCCGCATGCTGCAGAAAGGCCTGGACGACACCCTGGACGTGGCGACCTACATGGCCACCGAGCCGCAGCTGGTCGACCGCGCCGGCGCTCCGCCGTTCCGCGGGCTGCAGGGCGAAATCGTCTTCGACCGGGTGACCTTCGGCTACGAGAAGCAGTCCTATCCGCTGTACGAGAACTTCAGCCTGGCCGTCGCGCCGGGCGAGCGCGTGGCCCTGGTGGGCTCGACGGGGGCGGGCAAGTCCACCTTCGTCAAGCTGATCCAGCGGCTTTACGACGTGCAGGAGGGCCGCATCCTGATCGACGGGCAGGACATCGCCCATGTCGAGCAGGGCTCGCTGCGCCGGTCCATCGCCGTCGTCCCGCAGGATCCCGCCCTGTTCCACCGCTCCATCGCCGAGAACATCGGCTATGCGCGGCCGGACGCCACCAAGGACGAGATCGCGCTGGCCGCCAGGCGCGCGCGCGCCCACGACTTCATCGCCCGGCTGCCCCAGGGCTACGACACCCTGGTCGGCGAGCGTGGCGTGAAGCTGTCGGGCGGCGAGCGGCAACGGGTGGCGATCGCCCGCGCCTTCCTGGCCGACGCGCCGATCCTGGTCCTCGACGAGGCCACCTCGTCGCTGGACGTGGAGACCGAGCGCCTGGTCCAGGCGGCGATGGAAGAGCTGATGGCGGGGCGCACCACCATCGTCATCGCCCACCGGCTGTCGACCATCCGCCACGCCGACCGGATCCTCGTCTTCGAGGGCGGCCGGATCGTCGAGGAGGGCCGCCATGCCGACCTGGTGAAACAGGGCGGGACCTATGCCCGCCTGCATGCCGTCGCGGAGGCGCACGCATGATGAGCCTGATCCGATGGATAGGCCGCCTGTTCCGGGAGGCCTGGGAGGACGGGATGTGGGTCTACGGCCCGCCCTTCGTCCTGCCCGGGTCCAGCCCGGTCTGGCGCGTCGTCCCACCCCCACGAATCGCGCCGGCGCCTGCGCCGGCCAACGACCCGGCGCATATCCCGGTGGCGCGCACCGATCCCCGGATCGTGGCCGCCCGCCGGGCCGGCTTCCGGCTGATCCTCAACCCGTCCAAGGCGTGACATGACCGAACAGTACGAAGACGTCGAGGAAGGCCGCGAGCGGGTCCTCTCCAACCGCAAGGTGCTGGGCTTCATCGTCGCCTACTGGCTGCGGCGGCCCTGGCTGCTGACGGCGACGGTGATCCTGACCCTGCTGGTCATCGGCCTGGACCTGGCCCTGCCCTGGGCCTCGGGCCGCCTGGTCGACGCCATCACCCGGGGGCCGTCGGCGGTCGACGACGCCTGGTCGGCCTGGGGGCTGTTCGTGGGCGTCTATGTGGCCATGGCCTTCGGCCGTAACCTCGCCAACCGCAGCTGGATCCCGCTGGCCGCCTGGAACATGCGCGAGATGACCGAGGAGGGCTTCGCCAAGGTGCAGTCCTTCTCGGCCGACTGGCATGCCGACTCGTTCGCGGGCGCCACCGTGCGGCGGATCAGCCGCGCCATGTGGGGCTACGACCAGGTCTCCGACGCCGTGGTCATCTGGATCGGCCCGGCCATCCTCGTCCTGCTGGGCCTGTCGCTCACCATGGTGCTGCGCTGGCCGCTCGTGGGCGCTTTCTCGCTCGCCGTGACCAGCCTCTACATCGTCTCCAACATCACCCTGACGGCCCGGTTCGGCCGGCCGCTGAACCTGAAGTCGGTGGCGCTGGACTCGCGGATCGGCGGGGCGCTCGCCGACTCGATCACCGGCAACGCAACCGTCCGCAGCTTCGGGGCCGAGGCGCGCGAGGAGGCCCGCATCTCCGGCGTCGCCGAGATGTGGCGCGTCGCGGTGATCCGCACCTGGAACCGCTCCACGCACATCCGGCTGATCCAGAACCTCCTGCTGGCCGTCCTCCAGGGCGGGCTCACCGGCCTCCTGATCATGATGTGGCTCGACGGCAAGGCGACCGCCGGCGACGTGGCCTTCGCCATCACCGCCTTCATGCTGATGAGCGGCTATCTGCGGAATATCGGCGACAACATCCGCATGCTGCAGAAGGGCCTGGACGACGTGGAGGACGTCGCCCGCTTCTCGACCCTTCCACCCCAGGTGGCCGATGCGCCGGACGCGGCCCCGTTCGCGGGCGAGCTCGGCGAGATCGTCTTCGAGAACGCCTCGTTCCGCTACAAGGCCGCACCGGAACCGCTGTTCAAGGACTTCTCTCTGCGCATCCGGCCGGGTGAGCGGGTGGCGCTGGTCGGTCCCACGGGCGCGGGCAAGTCGAGCTTCGTCAAGCTGATCCAGCGGCTCTACGACCTCGACGCCGGGCGCATCCTGATCGACGGCCAGGACATCGCCCACGTCACCCAGATCTCGCTGCGCCGGGGCGTCGCCCTGGTGCCGCAGGACCCGGCCCTGTTCCACCGCTCCATCGCCGACAACATCCGCTATTCGCGGCCGGAGGCCACGAAGGACGAGATCGAACTCGCCGCCCGCCGGGCCCGCGCCCACGACTTCATCGTCCGCCTGCCCCTGGGCTACCAGACCCTGGTCGGCGAGCGCGGGGTGAAGCTGTCGGGCGGCGAGCGCCAGCGGGTCGCCATCGCCCGCGCTTTTCTGGCCGACGCGCCGATCCTGGTGCTGGACGAGGCCACCTCGTCGCTGGACGTCGAGACCGAGCGCGACGTGCAGGCGGCGATGGAGGAGCTGATGGTCGGCCGCACCACCATCGTCATCGCCCACCGCCTGTCGACCGTCCGCCACGCCGACCGCATTCTCGTCTTCGAGAACGGCGCGATCGTCGAGGAGGGCCGCCACGCCGAGCTGGTCGCCAAGGGCGGCGCCTATGCGCGGCTGCATGCGGTCACGCTGGGCGTGCCCTAGGCCCGCGCCGAGCCAATTCGGGGACAGGTTGAATATCTCTAGGCTGGCGCCGGCCGTCGAGCCGCGCGTCGGACCGAGATATTCAACCTGTCCCCGAATTGACGCCTCCAACGCCACCCCTGGACCCGGCCCCTGCGCCGGTCTACGCCGCAGGGGATGAGCTACATCCAGGACATCGTCGGCTGGTTCGCCAAGCGGTTCGCCGATCCGGACAAGGTCACGGCCGCCGACGTCAACGCCGGCCTGCGGGTGCTGAGCGTCTGGCGCTCGCGGGCGCTGGCCGCCGAGTTCGACCGCCGCCAGGGTCTGACCATCTGGCAGGGACCGTTCGCCGGCATGGCCTATGTCGGCGCCGCTACCGAGGGCGCCCTGCTGCCCCGCCTGATCGGCACCTACGAGCAGGAGCTGCACCCCGCGATCGAAGCCTTCGTCGCCGAGGGTCTGGACTGCGTGATCGATGTCGGCTGCGCCGAGGGCTACTACGCCGTGGGGCTCGCCCGTCGCATGCCCGGCGTCGAGGTCCACGCCCGCGACACCGATCCCAAGGCCCAGGCGGCCTGCGCCGACCTCGCCCGCCGCAACGGCGTCGAGGGCCAGCTCAGGATCGGCGGCCTCTTCGCGCCGCAGGACTTCCAGGCCTTCGCCGGCCGCCGCTGCCTGGTGGTCTGCGATATCGAAGGCGCTGAGGACGACCTGCTGCGACCGGATCTCGCGCCGGCCCTCGCCGGCATGAGCCTGATCGTCGAGAGCCACGAGTGCTACAAGCCGGGCCTCACCGACCGCCTGATCACGCGCTTCTCAGCCACCCACGACATCGAACGCTTCGAGATGGGCCCGCGCACCCTGCCGCTTCCCGACTGGTTCGCTCCGGCCAATCACATGGACCGTCTGATCGCCGTCTGGGAATGGCGCGCCGGCCCCACGCCCTGGCTGGTGATGCGCCCGAAGGCGGCCTAGCGCCGCTTCCATCTCCGCTCATCCCGGCGAACGCCGGGACCCAGATCGTATGGCTCCGCGCCTCGGCCGCAGGCCGCCCATTTCACCACCATGGACACGAAGGGCGCCAAGGATCAGCGCGGCCTCTTCGTGTCCTTCGTGCGCTTCGTGGTTCAAACGACCGGTGCGCCGAGACGAGCGGTCGCAGCGCTAGCTCCGCCGCTTCGCGACGAACGCCGCCTCCACTGACGGCGTGACCAGCCAGGAGATGTCCTCGCGCACCGCGTCCAGCTCCTTGGCCGTGCTGGACGAGACGTGCAGGAACGGCGCGTCGCAGATGAAGTGGACCACCGGGATCGTCGGGTCGAGCCGCCCGGCGACGCCGTGCAGGTTGAATTCGTCGTTGAAGTCGCTGGCCTGGCGCAGGCCGCGCACGATGTGGGTCGCCCCGATCGCGCGGGCATGGCGGACTAGGCTCTCGCCGGTGTACTCGCCGATCTCCAGAACGCCACCGAACAGCCGATTGTCCGCCCCCTTCGCCTCCGGCCACAGCTCGACCACCGAACTGGCGATTAGGCGCAGGCTCTGGGCGACGTCGAAGGCGCGTTGCTTGCGCACGTTGGCGCCGATCGCGACATGCACCTCGTCGAAGGTCATCAGCGCCTTGCCGATGATGTCGAGGTGGCCGCGGGTGATGGGGTCGAACGAGCCCGCATAGAGGGCCCTGGTCTTCTCAGGCTTCCGCAAGCGCACGCTCCTCCACCGCCGCGGCCAGGGCGCCCGCGAGGTCGCCCTTCGGCTCGACCCGCACGCGCTCCAGCCCCAGCCATCCGGCCATCAGCTTCAGTTCGGCCGCCAGGCCCGGCGCGGTGGCCGCGTCCGCCCAGGGCTCGGCATGGGCCGACTGCACCACCAGCACGCCGGCCTTGCGCTCGGCCTTCAGGTCCACCCGCGCCGTGATCGCCTCGCCCTGCAGATAGGGCAGCACATAGTAGCCGTGGGTGCGCTTGTGGGCGGGCGTGTAGATCTCCAGCCGCACCTTCACGCCGAACATCCGCTCGGTCCGCTCGCGGAACCAGATCAGGTTGTCGAAGGGCGAGAGCAGGGCGCTGGCGACGATCTTCCGCGGCTTGCGCGCCGCCGGATCCAGCCAGGCCGGCTGGTCCCAGCCCTTCACCTTCACGGGCAGCAGCTCGCCCGCCTGCGCCAACTCGGCGATCCGCGCCTTGGCGTCCGCCACCGGCATGCGGAAATAGTCGCGCAGGTCGCGCTCGGTCGCCACGCCCATGGCGCGGGCGGCGATGCGGATCAGCTGGCGCTGGGCCTCGTCCCGCGGTGGGGTCGGGGTCTCGCGCACCGCCTTGGGGTGCACCTTGTCCGGCAGGCCATAGACCCGTTCGAAGGTCGAGCGCCGCGTCGCCGTGGTCAGCTGGCCGGTCCAGAACAGGCACTCCAGCGCCCGCTTGTCCTCGCTCCAGCCCCACCAACCGCCCTCGCCCTTGGCGCCCAGCTCCAGCTCGCCGGCGCTCATCGGCCCACGTTCCTCGATCAGCCCGCGGACCTTGTCGATGAAGTCGGCGTGGCTGCGCAGGAACCGCGCCACGCCTTTCCAGATCCCGACGCCCTCGGCCGCGTCCTCCATCCGCCAGCGCATCAGGGCCTGGGTCGACCAGGGCGCCAGCGAGGCCTCGTGCATCCAGTATTCGTAGAGCGCCGGCCGCTTGCCCCAGGCCAGTTCCTCCAGCAGCGGCCGCGGATAGGCGCCCAGCCGGGAGAACAGCGGCAGGTAGTGGGTGCGCGAGACCACGTTCACCGAGTCGATCTGCAGCACGCCGAGCCGCTCGATGGTCTTCATCAGGTGGCGGCGTCCGGGCGCGTCCGGCCGGCGCTCGGCGAAGCCTTGGGCCGCGAGCGCGATGCGGCGGGCCTGCAGGGCCGAGAGGGTCTCGCTCACGTTACGCGGATCTCCTGGCCGCAGCTCTTCATCGCGCCAGTCGGCCATCGCTGCAGGCTTCCACCTGGAAGGAGAACAGCACCTTGGGATCGGGCTTGTCGACGCCCTTGGCGATCTCCTTGGGGGCCAGCACCTTGACCAGGTGGCGCATCACCGCGATCCGCGCCGCCTTCTTGTGGTCGGCGCGCACGCACACCCACGGCGTGTCGCTGGCGTTGGTCCGGCGCAGCATCTGGTCGCGCGCCTCGCTATAGGCGTCCCAGCGCTTCTGGGCCTCGGCGTCCAGCGGGCTGGTCTTCAGCGCCTTCAGCGGATCGACGCGCCGCTGTTCCAGCCGCTCGGCCTGCTCGTCCTTGGAGATGTCGAGCCACAGCTTCACCAGCCGTACGCCGTTCTCGACCAGCATGGCCTCGAAGGTCGGCACGTCGCGCAGGAACTGCTCGTGCTCGGCCGGGGTGCAGAAGCCCATCACCGGCTCGACCCCGCCGCGGTTGTACCAGGAGCGGTTGAAGATCACGAGTTCGCCGGCCGCCGGCAGGTGGATCACGTAGCGCTGGAAATACCACTGCGACCGCTCCCGGTCCGACGGCTTGGGCAGGGCGACCACCCGCGTCGCGCGTGGCGACAGGTGCTCGGTGATCCGCTTGATCGTCCCGTCCTTGCCGGCGGCGTCGCGGCCCTCCAGCACGATCAGCGCCTTTTCGCCGCTCTCCAGCGCCGCCTGCTGGTAGCGCACCAGGGCGAGCTGCAGGGCGGCGAGTTCCTCTTCGTAGTCGTCGGTCTTCTTGGACATGGGCCGAGCCTAGTCCGGATGATGCGCGGCGGGCTAGAAGGCTTGGTGATGATCCGCCTCTTCGTTCCCAATCCGCTGGCGCCCGGCCAGGCCTTTCCCATCGACCAGGGCCAGGGCCGCTACCTCACCCAGGTCATGCGCCGGGGCGTCGGCGACGAGGTCCTGTGCTTCAACGGCGCCGATGGCGAATGGCGCTGCGTGCTGGAGCAGGTCGGCAAGCGCGCGGTGATCCTGCGGGCCGTGGCCCTGGAGCGGCCCCAGGCCACGGGCCCCGACCTCGTCCTGCTGATCGCGCTGGTCAAGCGCGGCCGCCTGGAGACCATCGTCGAGAAGGCCGCCGAGCTCGGCGCCGCCGTGGTCCAGCCGGTGGTCACCGAACGCACCAACGCCGACCACACCCGCGAGGACCGCCTGCGCGCCATCGCCGTCGAGGCCGCCGAGCAGACCGGCCGTCTCGACGCGCCCGAGATCCGCGCGCCGGTGAAACTCGACAAGCTGCTGGTCGACTGGGAACCGGGCCGCCGCCTGCTGTTCTGCGACGAGGCCGGCGACGCCAGGCCGGTCGCCGAGGCCCTGGCCGGAGCGCCCGCCGGTCCCTGGGCGATCCTGATCGGACCCGAGGGCGGCTTTTCGGCGGCCGAACGCGAACGGCTGCGCGGCCTGGACTTCGCCGTCCCCGCCACCCTGGGCCCCCGCATCCTGCGGGCCGACACCGCCGCCATCAGCGCGCTCACCCTCTGGCAGGCGGCCCTGG
>CAMFHW010000056.1 GCA_945952175.1 uncultured Phenylobacterium sp.
GATGGCGCTGATCTGGACCCGGTCGTCCTCGAACCTCTGCTTGGCGCCGGCGGCGACACCCGTGCCCAGCATGCGGGCGAAGGCGGCGGCCTCCTTGGCGTAGCCGAGGTCCGGCGAGACGACCACGGCGTTCGACATGTCGTATTGGCGGAAGTGGCCGGCGAGTTCGCCCAGGGCATGGAGGTGGTCGACCGGCACGCTGAAGAAGCCATGCACCTGGGGCGAGTGCAGGGCGGTGGTCAGGATGCGATCGGCGCCGGCGGCCACCAGCAGGTCGGCGACCAGCCGCCCGCCGATCGAGATGCGTGGGGCGTCCTTCTTGTCGGAGCGCGCATAGGCGTAGTGGGGCATGACGACGGTGATACGCGAGGCCGAGGCGCCGCGGGCGGCGTTGATCATCAGCAGGAGCTCGACGAGGTGCTCCTGGACCGGCGGGCTGAGCGGCTGGACGAGGAAGACGTCGCGCTCGCGGCAATTGGCCTGGAGCTGCACCTCGAGGCAGTCGTTGGCGAAACGCTGGACCCGCGAGGGGAGGAGAGGCGCCCCGAGATGGGCGCAGATCTCGATGGCGAGCTCCTGGTGAGCGTCGCCACTGAAGACCGCGATCTCGCCCATGCCGATCTCCCCAGCGACCCGGCCCGTAGCCTGGGGGTAGCTAGCGTGAGTCGGGGCGGTGCGAACTAGCGGCTGGCGACCTGCAGGAAGGCGCGGCCGGCGGCGAAGTCGCCGACCTCGACATAGATGCGGCGGGTGGCGTCGCCGGAGAACAGGAAGTCGACCGCGATGGATTCGCGCGGGTCGAGGCCGGCGAGGGTGCGGGCGGCGTCCGGCGGGAAGCGGAAGGCCCAGCCGGCGGCCATGTCCTTGGGCAGCAGGTCGACGCCGGCGCGGCTGCGCGCCTCGGCGGCGAAGGCGACCTGGGCGCCGGGCGGGGCGAGGCGCTGGGCGAGCGGGGTCTTGGCGAGGCGGGCGCCGCGCTGGTTCAGGTAGGGGCCGTTGGTGACGTCGTCGTCGCGCATGACCAGGCGGGCGGCGTAGGGCGCGGCCCCGTCGCGGAAGCGGACCACCGCCATCACCGCGTTGGCGCCCTCGCGACCGGCCAGGCCGAAGACCATGCGGTCGCCGGCCGGCGACTGGTCCTGGGCCAGGCGCCAGCGGACGGCGGTGGCGCTGGAGCTGCGGTCGGCGCGCCAGATGGACTGGTCGCCGGGATAGTCCATGCGGATCAGCCGGGCATAGCCCTCGAACGCGTCGCGCACCCGGCCGGCGGCCACGGCGATATCGCGGGATTCGCAGGGCGTGGACTGGACCTTGGACCAGGCGCGCTGCTCGGTCTGGGCGAGCTTGGCCTTGTCGGCGCCGGCGCGCTGGGCCGCGCCCCGGGCCTGGGCGCGCGCGGCGGCGAGCGCCGAGCCGACCTGGGGCGTGAAGAGGCCGCACTTGGAGTCGGCTGCGGTCATCACCGTGCGTTCGTAGAACAGGTCCAGGCTGCCGGCGTTCGCCAGTCCCGGCGCGGCCGCGAGCCACGCCCCCAGGATAACCCCCATCCCTCGACACAGCGGGCGACGCACGGTTCTGTGCGGGCGCGTCATGCGGTCTTGTATTTCTCGTTCGGTTCGCCAGAACCTGATCCGCAAACCTTAGGCGTACCGGCCTTTAAGTTCCGCTAACGAGGGTCTTCGACCACGCCATGATGCTGTCCACCGACATCTGGGTCGCCGCCCTGATCCGCCGGGTCGAGCTCGGCGGCGGCTTCGCGGTGGTGGCGCGCAAGGGCGATGCGCGGGCGGGCAGCGTGCTGGTCAAGGTGCTGAACCGGGGCGACGGGTCGGGGCGGCTGTTCGCCGAGGCCACCCGCGGCGACGGCGAGCGGGTCTGGATGCGGCCCCATCTGAGCGAGCAGGAGCCTGACCTGGACCGCTATATCGAGCGCGCGGTCCGGGTCGATCCCGACCTCTGGGTGGTGGAGATCGAGGACCGCGAGGGCCGCCACTTCCTGACCGAGCCCGTGGAGGCGGGATAACTACGGTTATCGGCCCGTTCACCGGGTTTCTGAACGGTGCGGAAAGCGTGCGCGTGAGAGACCGGGGATTGTTCTCCCCCAACTCCTCGTTGCGTGCGTGCCCATGCTGTTTCTGATGAACGACGTCGTGCTGAACATCGAGGGCGTGAAGCACGCGCCCAAGCTGTCGGGACGCCGGTTCAAGGCGCTGAACTTCAACTCGGTGAGCCGGTTGGGCCAGGAGCTCTATTCCGACGCGCCGCTGCTGCACGCCAGCCATCCGGAGCGGGCGCGAAGGCTCGCCAGCCTGATCATCGCCAAGGCGCCGGCGATCAATGCGGCCCTGTTCATCTCCCCCTATCGCGGCTGCGCGCCGGAGGAGGTGACGATGCAATACTGCCATGTGGACTTCGAACTGATGGCCCGCCTGGTCACCCGCCAGCGCAGTGGCGAACTCGACACGCTCTATACCGACCGCGAGGTCTGGCGCCGGCTGGCGGCCTGACGGCGCGCGCCGGTCGCAAGGCTCTCCCCCAGGCTTTGCGGTCAAGCTTTACAGCCTGAGGTAACGGTGTCTTCCTGACGCCGCACGGACTTGGGGGCGGGTTCATGAGACTGGGTCGGATCGTCGGTCTTCTGGTGTTGGCGGCGCTGGTCGCCGGCGGCTGGTTCCTGGTCTCCAAGCTGTCCAACCCGCAAATGCCCCGGCCGGAAAAGGTGACCCGCGTGGTGAGCCTGGACCAGGGCTGGTCGCCGGAGATGTCCGAGCGCTTCCACCACACGGCCCAGGGGACCTTCCTGCTGCCGGTGGCCTGGCTGAACCACATGGAGGCGGGCTTCTTCACCTCGAAGAAGCTGACCGACCCGGAGCTGCTGGGCGGGCTGCGCTATATCACCGACGGGGTGAAGCCGGGGCCGCTGAACCCGCAGGGCTATCCGGTCGGCTGGGCGGCGGCGAGCTGGTCCTCGCCCCAGCCCGGCGGCGGCGTTCCCTCGAACAATGTCGGCTTCAACTGCGCGACCTGCCACACCGGCCAGCTGAACTACAAGGGAACCGCCATCCGCATCGAGGGCGGCGGCTCGCTGAGCGACGCGGGCGCGTTCCAGGACATGGTCGGCAAGGCGATCCTGTCGACCGAGCTCCTGCCCTGGAAGAAGAAGCGGTTCGTCGATGGCGTGAGCAAGGATCTCGGCCTGCCGCCCGCCACGGTGGAGGCCCAGCTGCACGGCGCCTTCCTGAAGGCGGTGGAAGGGACCAAGCAGTCCTTCATCAAGCCGCTCTATTCGGAGGCGGCGTTCGGGCGCCTCGACGCCCTGCAGCGGATCGCCAACACCCTGTTCGCCGACGACCTGATGCAGCCGTCGAACAACCGGCCGGGCGACGCGCCGGTGAAGTATCCCTATCTGTGGGACATCGGGCGGCTGGACTGGGTGCAGTACAACGGCTCGGTGCGCCAGCCGATGATGCGCAATGTCGGCGAGGCCCTGGGGGTGAAGGCGCAGACGGCGCTGGTGAACCTGAAGGGCGAGGCCAATCCGGAGCCGGCGCGCTGGAACAGTTCGGTCATGGTCGACAACCTGTTCTGGATGGAGAACAGCCTGCATTCGCTGCACGCGCCCGCCTGGCCGGCGGATGTGCTCGGCCCCATCGACTCCGGCAAGGCCGCCCGCGGCCGCGACCTGTTCGCCAAGAATTGCGCGGGCTGCCACGGCATCCACGTGAACGCCGCCGCCGAGCCGGTGGAGTGGAAGGTCACCATGATCCCGCTGGAGCACATCGGGACCGACCCGACGGCGGCGGAGAACTTCGCCCACAACACCTATGACGCCTCCAAGCTGGGGGCCGGGACGATCGACGGGGCGACGGGGCTGAAGCTGGTCACCGACAGGGTGAAGGGCTTCCAATACGATCGGCTGAAGCTCGACCCCGAGGCGCGGAAGGCTTGGGACGGCTACGGGCGCGAAGGCGCGGTGCGCGCGCCGCTGGCCTACAAGGCGCGGCCGCTGGTGGGGATCTGGGCGAGCCCGCCCTACCTGCACAACGGCTCGGTGCCCAGCCTGTTCGATCTCCTCAGTCCCACGCGGCCGGCGAGCTTCCCGGTGGGCGCGCGGGAATACGATCCGGTGAAGGTCGGCTATTCGACGGCGAAGTTCGACGGCGCGCGCACCTTCAAGACCGCCGAGAAGGGCAATTCCAACGCTGGCCACTGGTTCGCCGACGACGCGCGGGCGGGCAAGCTGGGGCCGGGCTTCTCGGAGGCCGACCGCTGGGCGCTGGTGGAATATCTGAAGTCGGCGACCTATGCGGACTATCCCTGCACGGATGCCCAGACCAAGCAGCCGCTGAACGGGCCGGCCTGCGGGCGCTAGGCTCCGATTGCGTGGGGGAGCGGGGCAGGCTACCCACCCGCCCATGAGCACCTTCCCCGCCGCCGAGGCCGCCCGCCGGCGCACCTTCGCGATCATCTCGCATCCCGACGCCGGCAAGACGACCCTGACCGAGAACCTGCTGCTGGCCGGCGGGGCGATCCGGGCCGCCGGCGCCGTCCGCGCGCGCGGCGAGAACCGGCGGACCCGTTCCGACTGGATGAAAATCGAGCGCGAACGGGGCATCTCGGTCTCGGCCAGCGTGATGACGTTCGACCACGACGGGCTGATGTTCAACCTGCTGGACACGCCGGGGCACGAGGACTTCTCGGAAGACACCTACCGCACCCTGACCGCCGCCGACGCCGCGGTGATGGTGCTGGACGCCGCCAAGGGCATCGAGCCGCAGACGCTGAAGCTGTTCGAGGTCTGCCGCCTGCGTGACATTCCGATCGTCACCTTCATCAACAAGATGGACCGCGAGGCCCAGGATCCGATCGAGCTCTTGGACGAGATCGCCTCCAAGCTGGCGCTGGACCCGGCGCCGCTGTTCTGGCCGGCGGGCTCGGGCGGACGGTTCAAGGGGATGCTGGACCTCAGAACCCAGCAGTTCCTGCCCTACGCCAAGCGGAGCGCCGACAACCAGGACGAGGGCCACCCGCAACCGGTGGCCTTCAAGGGCAACGCCGTCGTCAGCTATCTCGACCCGGACGAGCAGGGCGAGCTGGAGGAGGGCGCCATGCTGATCCAGGAGGCCTCGAAGCCCTTCGATCCGCAGGCCTTCCTGGAAGGGCACATGACGCCGGTGTTCTTCGGCTCGGCGCTTCGCCATTTCGGGGTGGACGAGTTGCTGGCGGGCCTGGGCGCCTACGCCCCGCCGCCCAAGGCCGTGGCGGCGAGCAAGACCGGCGAGGGCACCCACATCGCGCCGGGCGACCCGGAGGTGACCGGCTTCGTCTTCAAGGTGCAGGCGAACATGGACCCGAACCATCGCGACCGGATCGCCTTCCTGCGGCTTTGCTCGGGCAAGTTCCAGCGCGGCATGAAGCTGAAGGTGCAGAACACCGGCCGGCAGCTGTCGGTCAATGCGCCGATCATGTTTTTCGCCTCGGATCGCGAGCTGGCGGAGGAGGCCTTCGCCGGCGACGTGATCGGCATTCCGAACCACGGGGTGCTGCGGGTGGGCGACAGCCTGTCGGAGACCGGCCTGCTGCGGTTCGCCGGGCTGCCGAACTTCGCGCCGGAAATCCTGCAGCGGGTGCGGGTGAAGGACCCGCTGAAGGCCAAGCACCTGAAGAAGGCGCTCGAAGGCCTAGCGGAGGAGGGGGTGACCCAGCTGTTCCGTCCGCAGATCGGCTCGGACTTCATCGTCGGCGCCGTGGGCCAGCTGCAGTTCGAGGTCATGGCCGACCGCCTGGCCAACGAATACCAGCTCGAGGTGCTGTTCGAGGCGAGCCCGTTCGCCGAGGCCCGCTGGTTGACCGGGACGGCGGCCGAGATCGAGGACTTCTCGAACAAGCACAAGACCGCCATGGCCACCGACATCGACGACCAGCCCGTATTCCTGGCCAAGTCGGCCTGGGAGATCGGCTATGTGGCCGAGCGCTATGAGAAGGTCGGCTTCGAGCGGACCAAGGAGCGGGGCTAGGCCGCCATGTCGCAAGGCGGGGCGATCCTCTATGGCGCGCCGGCGCCGGGCCTGATCGAGGCCCCGGCGGGCGCGGTGCAGGTCTCGCCGCTGATCCCCGGCTCGACGGATATCGCCAGCCTGGCCGACGGAAGCCTGGAGGAGGCCGTGATCCTGGCGCCGCCCGGCACATTGGAGCGGGACCACGTGCTGGCCCATGCCCTGCGCGCCCTGGAGGTCGGCGGGGCGCTGACCGCCTTCGCGCCCCAGGACAAGGGCGGCTCACGGCTGAAGAAGGCGCTGGAGCGGTTCGGCTGCGAGGTCACCGAGGAGGCGCGGCGGCACCACCGGTTCTGCTACATCACGCGGCCGGCGGCCCTGAAGGAGCTCAGCGAGGCGATCGCGGCCGGCGCGCCGCGGCGGGTCTCGGCGACGGGGCTTTGGTCCCAGCCGGGGGTGTTCTCCTGGGACCGGATCGACCCGGGCACCGAACTGCTGCTGGACAGCCTGCCGGAGCTGGCGGGCAAGGGCGCGGACCTCGGCGGCGGCCTGGGCGTGCTGGGCCACAAGGTGCTCGCGGGCGCGGCGGTGACGGGTTTGACGGTGGTGGAGATCGACCGGCGCGCGGTCGAGGCCTGCCGGCGCAATCTGGACGATCCGCGGGTCGAGGTGATCTGGGCCGACGTGCGCCGCGCCGGGGATCGCCTCAGCGGGCTCGACTTCGTGGTGATGAACCCGCCGTTCCACGACGGCGGGGCCGAGGACCGGTCGCTGGGCGTCGCCTTCATCCGCGCGGCGTCGGCGGCGCTGCGGACCGGCGGGACCTGCTGGCTGACCGCCAACCGCCACCTGCCCTATGAGTCCCCGCTGGGCGAAGCCTTCGCCAGGGTGACGCTGCGGGCCGAGCGCGGCGGCTACAAGATCTACGAGGCGCGCAAGTGAGCGCGGGCAAGGTCCCGATGGCGCGGCTGGACCGGCTGCTGGCCAATCTCGGCTATGGCTCGCGGCGCGAGGTCAACGCCTTGGTCCGCGACGGCCGGGTGGTGCTGGACGGCGTGGCCCTGAAGGACGCCGGCGCCAAGGTTCCTGTCAGCCCCGACCTGCCGGCGCGGATGACGATCTCGGGCAAGCCGGTCGATCCGCCCGCGCCGCTGACCATCCTGATGCACAAGCCGCTGGGGGTGGTCTGCTCGCACAAGGAGGCGGGGCGCAGCGTCTATGAGCTGTTGCCCCATCGCTGGCGGGCGCGGATGCCGGGGCTGTCGACCATCGGGCGGTTGGACAAGGAGACCTCCGGTCTCCTGCTGATCACCGACGACGGGCCGCTGCTGCATCGGGTGATCTCGCCGAGGAGCCATGTGGCGAAGCGCTATCGCGCGACCCTGGACCGGCCGTTGGGCGGCGATGAGGCCGCGGTGTTCGCCGCCGGGACCCTGATGCTGGAGGGGGAGGCCGATGCGTTGGCGCCGGCCGTGCTGGAGCCGCTGTCGCCGACCGAGGCCTATCTGACGATCACCGAGGGCCGATACCATCAGGTGCGCCGGATGTTCGCCGCGGTGGGCAATCACGTCACCGCCCTGCATCGCGACCGCATCGGCGGCCTGTCCTTGCCCGACGACCTGGAGCCCGGCGCCTGGCGGGTGCTCGACGAGGCCGGGCTGGCGGCGATCTTCGCATAAGGTCGTGCCGTCCTGGCCGGGCTTGTCCCGGCCACCCATGATCTCTGCGGTTGCGGGTTTGCTTGGACCTCAGACGCGTATGGGTCGCCGGCACCAGGCCGGCGATGACGTCTGAGAAAAGAGGTGGTTTCGCGCTCAGGCCTTCGCCGCCAGGGCCTGGAACTCCGCGCGGGCCATGTAGGCGCCGAGGCCGATGCCCTGCTGGAGCTGGCCGTGGTCCATCATGCTGTGGGTGAGCAGGATGGCGACCGAGCCGTCGGAGGGATCGGCCTGCCACCAGCCGCCGAAGGCCCCGGGCCAGCCCACCGCGCCGGCCGCGCCGCCGCAGACGGCGGCCATGGCCTTTTCCGGCTCCATCACCACGGCGACGCCGAGGCCAAAGCCGTGGCCGCTGGCGAACAGGGGGCTGCCCACCACCTCGGCGCTGGCGCGCTGGGCCGGGGTGAGCTGGTTGGTCATCATCAGGGCCATGGTCTCGGCCTTCAGCAGGCGCACGTCGCCGCTGGCGCCGGCCTCGACGAAGAGGCGGGCGAAGGCGAGATAGTCGTCGAGAGTCGACCACAGGCCCTGGCCCCCGGACTCGTAGGCCATGTCGGCGGGGCGCTCGGCGAGGAAGGACAGGCCGGGACCGGCCTCGCGCGGCATGAGCGCGCCGGCGGCGTCGAAGCCGTAGGCGCGGGCGCGGCGGTGGTGTTTCTCCGATGGGACGACGAAGCCGGTATCGGCCATGCCGAACGGACGGAAGACGCGGCGGGCCAGGACTTCGCCGAGCGGCGCGCCGTCCATGCGGGCGATCAACTGGCCGAGCAGGTCGGTCGAATGGCCGTAGTGAAGGGTGGCCCCGGGCTCGTCGATCAGGGGCAGGCGGGCGAGGCCGGCGATCCAGTCGTTCGGCGCCACGTCGCTGTCGATATCGCCGCCCAGGGCTGCGCGATAGGCCTCGGCGAAGGCGCCCGGATAGACCTCGCCATAGGTGAGGCCCGCCCGGTGGGTCAGCAGGTCACGGAAGGTGATCGGGCGGTCGGCTGGCAGGGTGTCGTCCAGCGGCCCGGCCGGATCGGGCAGGATCCGCATGTCCACGAACTCGGGCGCCCAGCGTTGAGAGAGCGGCTCGTCGAGGGTGAAGGCGCCTTCCTCCATCAGCATCAGGGCGGCGACCGAGGTGATCGGCTTGGTCATCGAGGCGATGCGGAAGATGGCGTCGCGGGTCATGGGCGCGGCGGCCTCGCGGTCGCGCCAGCCGACGCAGGTGACGCGCGCCTGGCCGTCGCGCCAGACCAGCATGGCGACGCCGGGGAGCTGGCCATCCTCGACATACCTGCCGATGGCGGCGGCGATCTCGTCCGCCATGGCGGCCTCCTAGAAATATAATCAGATTATAAAATAGGTCGACTGGCGATGGCAAGCGCGTAGGATCGCCACATGAGCGACGCACCAACCCGGGGCCGGCCGAAGGGCGACAAGCGCGTGCGGACGCGGGCGGCGCTGATGGACGCCGCACTGGCCCTGACCCGCGAGAAGGGGTTCGAGCAGACCACCTTGAAGGATGTGGCCGAGCGCGCCGGCATGACCACGGGAGCGATCTACGGCAACTTCCGCAATCGCGACGAGCTGTTCATGGCGCTGGCCGAGCGGCAGTGGGCAGCGATCCGGCCGCGCTACACTCGGGGCATGAGCTTCCGCGAGCTGATGCGGGCGACGGGGGAGGCGGTGATCGAGGCCCTGCCGGAGCGGCGCGAAGCGGCGGTGGGGGCGCTGACCTTCCGGGCCTATGCGCTGCGGCGCGAGGAGGCGCGGGCGCGGTTCCGGGACGCCATGGCCGCCGGCTATTCGGGCGGGGCGGCGTGGTTCGGGGAAGTGATGGCGGCGGAGGACCTGCCCATGCCGGCCGAGCTGCTGGTGGTGGTGATCAACGCCCTGATCGAAGGCCTGATCTTCCAGCGCTTCCTGACTCCTGAGCTGGTCCCTGACGAGGTGATCTTCGCGGCGTTCGAGGCGCTGGCGGGGCGCGCCAACGCCTGAGGCGGCGCCTGCGATCCCGACGTCGCGATGAAGAAAATTTGTAAATCGTTAACCATATTCAAGCAGTTAACCACTTGTTAAGTTCTCCGGCTCCGGCTTTGCTCCTTCCGGTCTGAACCTGCGCCAGGCGTCCCGCGATGAGACGCCGCAGGGGATCGGAGTGGACCATGTTCGAGTTCGGTCGAGAGTTGCGGCGTCTCTTCGGGGCGGAGGGGTTCAACGCGCCCCGTGACGGCCTGACGGGCGGCGACGCCTCCCTGCTGGAACTCCTGGACCTCAATCTGCTGCGGCAGGAAGCCAAGGCCGCCGACATCGCGGCGGGCCGGATCAGCGCCAAGGACCGCGCCCAGCGCCGGCTGGAGAGCGCCATCGTCTGGCGCGAGGTCGCCCGCCGCTCGGGCGACGCCGCCGCCCTGCGCAAGGCCGCCGCCACCGCCGAGGCCGCCGCCGAGCTGTTCGACCGCAACCGCCGACCGGACGGCTGGGCCCGGGCCCGTTGCGAACAGGCCTTCTGCGCCCTGCTGGGCGCCGAGCTGTTCGGCGACGAGGGCCTGAACGCCGCCGCCGAGATCGCCTTCAAGGACGCCCGCGCCGCCGCCCGGGGCGGGCTGGCCCGTCCGCTCGCCGAGATCGGCATGCTGGCCGTCGAGGGCCGCAACCGCCTGGCCGACGGCGACGCCCAGCTCGGCCGCGTCACCGCCGCCCGTTTCGACACCCCGATCGGCGGCCTGAAGGCCCTGACCCGCCGCACGCGGGCCGCGCGCCTGCTGCTGGTGGAGGCGCGCCTGGTGCGCATCGACCTGTTGCTCGGCTGGGGCGCGCGCCTCGCCGACCGCGACCTGCTGCAGATGGCGCTGAACGAGGCCGACCTCGCCGCCGAGGGGCTGAGCGTCGACTACGAACCCTTGAGCTGGGCGCGCGTGGCGGCCCTGCGCGGCCAGGCGCTGGCCCTGCTGGGCGAGACCACCGGCCAGATCGAGCTGGTGATCCAGGGCGTCAACGCCCTGGCCGACGTGCTGAACGACCTGTCGCGCGAACAGAGCCCGCTGGACTGGGCGCGCACCCAGACCGCGCTCGCCCAGAGCCTGCAGGCGCTGGGCGAGGCCTCGTGCAGCGAGCGGGCCTATGAGCAGGCGGTGACCTGCTACGACCGCGCGCAGCTGGTGCTGAAGGACCTGCCGGCGCTGGCGCTGCGGGCCTTCGCCGCCTCCAACCGCGCACTCTGCCTGGCGCGCTCGGCGGAGCTGTCGGGCGACCTGGCGGTGCTGGACGCCGCCGAGGCCGCGTTCCGCATCGAGCTGACCAACCTGTCGGCCGGCCGCGAGCCGACCGCCTGGGCCCTGCTGCAGGTGAACCTGGCGCGGCTCTATGAGGCCCGCATGGAGATCACCGGCCGCGATCGCGGCGAGCGCGCGGCGGCGGCCACGGCGCTGTCGGCGGCGCTGGACGTGTTCTCCGAACAGGGCCTGCGCTCGCTCAGCCTGCTGGCCACCGAGGCGCTGGACCGTCTGAGCGAAGGCCCGGGGGTCCGCCCGCACATCTAGCGGCGCCGCGACGAAGCGTGTCACATGGGACAGCCTTAGGGAGTCCCTGGATGAAGCTTGCTCTCGCCCTGTCTGTCTGTGTCGCCGCGCTTGGCGGCGCGCCCGCCTACGCCATCGACGCCCCGGTGCTCACCGACACGGCCTGGACCGCGGCGCCGTCGTTCGCCGACGTGGCCGCCGCCTATCCGGTCAAGGCGAAGGCCAAGGGGCTGTCCGGGGAGGTGCTGCTGGACTGTACGCTGACGGGCGCCGGCCGGATCGGGCGCTGCTCGACCGTTTCGGAGAGCCCGGGCGGCATGGGCTTCAGCCAGGCGGCCCGTGGCCTGACGGGCCAGTTCCAGGGGCCCACCGAACTCGGCAGCGGTCGCGCGATCGCCGGCGTCCACGCCCAGGTCACCTTCAAGTTCACGCCGGACCTGGCGGAGGCGGCGAACGTGACCCGGCCGGAATGGGTGATGATGCCGACGGCGGCGGCGTTCCAGGCGGCCTTCCCGGACGCGGCGTCCAAGGCGGGCGTGCTCAAGGCTCGGGCGGTGATGAGTTGCCAGGTCGCCGCGGGCGGCACGCTCGGCGACTGCAAGAGCGTCAGCGAGGATCCGGCCGGCTATGGCTTCGGCGCGGCCACCCTGCCTCTGGCGCCGGCCTTCCGGCTGAAGGCCTGGGGCTCGGACGGCCGCCCGGTGATCGGCGGCCAGGTCCGCGTGCCGATCCGCTACGAACTGCAGCAGGCGCCGCCGCCGAAGCCCTAGGCGGCGGCGACGTCGCCGGTCTGGCGGCGCATGCGCCAGAAGCGGATGGTGCGCTGGGCGGCTTCGCGGGGCAGGGCTTCGTAGAGCTCGCCGTATTCGCGGGCGCGGCCCATGGCGTTGTCCTCGCGGTCGAGGATCAGGACGGCGAAGGTCAGATAGAGCGAACGCTCGAAGCCGGCCGCCTTGCAGACGATCGACAGCGCGTCGAGTTCGCGGCGCTCCAGGATCCGGCGGGCGGTGTGGAAGTCGATCTCGGCGAGCTCGGAGAGCGCGACCAGGAACTTGGTGGTCTCGCGGTTGCGCAGGAAGCCGGCCAGGACCGGCGGGGTGATCGCCCCGCGCAGGCGCATGGCGTGGATGGCCTTCTCGGCCTCGTCATAGTCGGCCGGCAGGGCGCCGTCGCGGGCGGCCAGCTGCTTGCGGCCAACGGCGAGGGCCGCGTCGAGGGCGCTGGGGTCCACTTCGGCGTTGCGCTGCATGATGGTGTCGCGCAGGCGCGCCTCGACCACGAAGTACATCTCGTTCAGCAGGTCGATCGGGAGGCTGGCGCGCTGGACCACCGCGGCGTGCAGGGCCGGGTTCTGGACGGCGCGGTCGACCACGGCCTCGTGGGTCTCGCGCGACATCTGGGCGCCTTCGTTGGCGAGCAGGGTCTGCAGGGTATGGTCGTCGCCGCGCTCGACGATGGCGCCGGAGACGGCCTCGGAGACGGCGCTGCGCCGGGAGATGGCGCGCATGTGGTCCTGGCCGCGCGAACGGATCACCGCGATCAGGTCGGCCTCGGTGAGCGCCGAGGAGCCCTCCAGCACGGGGCTCGCGACGTCGATCGAAGCGTCGCGGGCGAGATTGGAGATCAGGCCGGCGGGCGGCGCCTCGGCGGCGGCCATGCGCTGGGCGAGCTCGACGCGGACGGCTTCTTCCATCTCGCCGGCCAGCTGGCTCATCACGTCGTCGAACAGGGCCATCTCGCCCGCGCCGCGCGCGTCGCCGCTGGTGAAGAACAGGTCCGTGACCCCGCGCAGCAGCTCGCGCCGCCGTTCGCTGGAGGGCTCCTGGGCCAGTTCGATCAGGTCATGAAGCTTGGTGCGGGTCATGTGATCTCGTCAGAACGGGGCGTCGCGCTTGGCGTCGTCGTCGTCATCGTCGCGGTTGCGATCGCGATCCTTGGGCGCGGAGGCGGTGTCGGAGGGTCCGATCAGCACGTAGCCGCGGTCGCGCGGTGGCTCGGGGATCGCGTCCGGCGTCAGGCCATAGCCGCGGTGGACCGAATAGTAGTGCACCTGTC
>CAMFHW010000057.1 GCA_945952175.1 uncultured Phenylobacterium sp.
GGCGCGGCGAGGGCAGGGAGGGCGGCGGCGAGGCAAGTGACGGCGGCGATCAGGGGGAGGGTGCGGTTCATCGAAGGCTCCTGTGGCGTTGGGTGGATGCCATCACGACCTGGCGGGGTTCAGGTTGGTCGTGCTTTCCATGAAACGCAATCGGGCCTAGTCTCCGTTCCTGTCCTCGGGGGGCCGCGCTCAAGCGGCTGAGAGGCGGGTGAGCCCGCGACCCGTAGAACCTGATCCGGGTCATGCCGGCGAAGGGAACGGACCTTCCGTCCGGATTCCCGCGTCTTCGTGGCCCCTGCCGCTTGGAGCCCCGCCGGTGAACATCCAGACCCCGATCGCCAACAGCATCCCCACGGGCGAGCGCCCCGGTTCGCGCAAGGTCTATCAGCCCGGCGTGCTGTGGCCCGACATCCGGGTGCCGTTCCGCGAGGTGGCGGTGCATCCATCCGCGAACGAGCCGCCGGTGACGATCTATGACCCGTCCGGTCCCTATACCGACCCGACCGCCAGCATCGACATCGACAAGGGCCTGTCGAAGACCCGCGAGCCCTGGGTCGTCTCCCGCGGCGACGTCGAGGTGGTCGAGAACCCGCGCCAGGTGAAGCCCGAGGACAATGGCGGCGCGACCGGCAAGCACCTGGCGCCCGAATTCACCGCGCCGCGCCGCATCTATCGCGCGAAGGGCGGGGCGGCGGTGACCCAGCTCGAATATGCCCGCCGCGGGATCGTCACGCCCGAGATGGAATACGTCGCCATCCGCGAGAACCTGCGCCGCCAGGAGAGCGACCCCTTCATCCGCGACGGGGAGGATTTCGGCGCTTCGATCCCCGACTTCGTGACGCCCGAATTCGTCCGCGACGAGGTGGCCCGCGGCCGCGCCATCATCCCGGCCAACATCAACCACACCGAACTCGAGCCGATGGCGATCGGCCGCAATTTCCTGGTCAAGATCAACGCCAATATCGGCAACTCGGCCGTGCTCTCCACCGTCGCCGACGAGGTGGACAAGATGGTCTGGGCGATCCGCTGGGGCGCCGACACGGTCATGGACCTGTCCACCGGCCGCAACATCCACAACATCCGCGACTGGATCGTGCGCAACAGCCCGGTCCCGATCGGCACCGTGCCGATCTACCAGGCGCTGGAGAAGGTCGGCGGCGTCGCCGAGGACCTGAACTGGGAGGTGTTCCGCGACACCCTGATCGAGCAGGCCGAGCAGGGGGTGGACTACTTCACCATCCACGCCGGGGTGCGCCTGCCCTTCGTGCCGCTCACCGCCAAGCGGGTGACGGGCATCGTCTCGCGCGGCGGCTCGATCCTCGCCAAGTGGTGCCTGGCCCACCACCGCGAGAACTTCCTCTACGAGCACTTCGAGGACATCTGCGAGATCATGCGCGCCTATGACGTGTCGTTCTCGCTGGGCGACGGTCTGCGTCCGGGCTCGATCGCCGACGCCAACGACGCGGCCCAGTTCGCCGAGCTGGAGACCCTGGGCGAGCTGACCAAGGTCGCCTGGAAGCATGGCGTCCAGACCATGATCGAGGGCCCCGGCCACGTGGCCATGCACAAGATCAAGGCCAATATGGACAAGCAGCTCAAGGCTTGCGGCGAGGCGCCGTTCTACACCTTGGGCCCGCTCACCACCGATATCGCGCCGGGCTACGACCACATCACCAGCGGCATCGGCGCGGCCATGATCGGCTGGTTCGGCACCGCCATGCTCTGCTACGTGACGCCCAAGGAGCATCTGGGCCTGCCGGACCGCGAGGACGTGAAGCAGGGGGTGATCACCTACAAGATCGCCGCCCACGCCGCCGACCTCGCCAAGGGCCATCCCGGCGCCCGCACCTGGGACGACGCGCTTTCCCGCGCCCGTTTCGAGTTCCGCTGGGAAGACCAGTTCAACCTCGGCCTCGATCCGGAGACCGCGCGCGAATATCACGACGAGAGCCTGCCGAAGGAGGCGTTCAAGACCGCCCACTTCTGCTCCATGTGCGGGCCCAAGTTCTGCTCGATGAAGATCAGCCAGGAAATCCGCGACGCGGCCGCCAAGCAGAACGACGTCGATGCCGGGATGGCCGAAATGGCCGAGAAGTTCCGGGCGGGGGGCGGGGAGGTCTACGTCAAGACCGACGGCTAACCCCACACCACTCATCCCCGCGAAAGCGGGGACCCAGGCTTTATTGTTGTCCCCTGGAAGCGCCGCCGCTGTTCGATAAAACACCTGGGTCCCCGCTTTCGCGGGGATGAGCGGTTGGGAGTGTGGACCATGGATCTCAGCGCCGGCGCCACGATCAAGGGCGCGGACCTCTCCGACCGCGACTTCACGGACCTCGACCTGACCGACGCGGTCTTCGACGACTGCACGTTCGAGGAGGTGCAGTTCTCCAGCACCGGCCTGGAAGGCGCCCGGTTCGTCGGCTGCCGGCTGATCCGCTGCCGCTTCGCCCATGCGGAGCTGCGCGAGGCGGTGTTCGAGGACTGCATCCTGTCCGCCGAGCGCCAGGGCTGCCAGTTCGCCTTCGGGCGAATGGAGGAGGCGCGATTCCGCCGCTGCGACCTGTCCTTCGCCCGCTTCGATCGGGTCGGGCTCTACGCGGCGGCGTTCGAGACCTGCAACCTGCGCGGCGCGTCCTTCACCAAGGCCGATTTCGGCAAGGCCCTGGGACGCAACGTCGTCCGTTGGGCCGGCGGTTTCGGCGGCTGCAATCTGGAGCTGGCGGACCTGGCGGAGCTGCGCCTGCCCGAGGGCGACTTCAACCGTTGCTCGTTCCGCGAGGCCGATCTGCGCGACGCCGATTTCGAGGGCTGCGACCTGCGCGAGGCCGACCTGTTCCAGGCCATGACGTCAGGCCTGAAGCTGGCCCGCGCCGATCTGCGCGGCGCGGAGGTCAGCGGCCTGGACCTCGCGGCGCTCGGCAGCCATGCGGGTATGAAAATCAATGGCGACCAGCAGTATCGCCTGCTGACCGCCATGGGTGTGGATGTCCACGCCGACTAGGCGCGGAAACGTGCTCAGTCGTCCTTGCGGATCCGGATGCGGATCGGGATCTTCGGCCCGTCGGTCGGCCACAGGCGCACCATCACGGCGGCCATCACGGAACCCAGGATCGCGGTCGCCGCGCCCATCAGCTGGGGCTGCGTCATGCCGGCCGCCGCCTGGTGGCCGGCGAGACCCGCGGAAACAAAGACCAGAACGCCCGTGCCGTACTCGGCGGCCTTCTGGGAGAACACTTTACTGAGCATGGATTCTCCAATGCCCCCCTTGGGATGTCGTCGTCGCCCCATATCGTGAGGCGGTGGGGTAAAGATAAGATGCCGCGCCCGCTCGTGCGACGTCGCGCCACAGGCGAACGGCGTTCGCGTCTCAGGCTTGCCGGCGCTCCGGCGTCCAGACCCGCACGGCCACCGCCACGGTGATCGACCCCAGGACGGCCGTGGCCGCGCCGGCCCACTGCACGAGGTTCATCCCCTCGGCGGCCATGCGCCCGGCGATCATGCTGACGATGAACACCAGGGCGGCGGACGCCCATTCGGCGCCGAACTGGGAGAAGACGTATTTGCGCATACGGCGTTCCGGACCAGGGGAGGTTGGTCGCGGCGTTTGCCATGTATGCGGACGATTCGCGATGCGGCATGGCGGCGCGGGCCCCAAAGAGAACGGCCCCGCCGCGAGGCGGGGCCGTTCCAGTTCGCCTGGCCGGTGAGAGGGGAGGGCTCCGGCCGGGCGTGTGGTGTGGGTTAGGCCTGCGGCTGCGGCGCGCTGGCCTCAGGCACGGTCGCGGCCGGCGCTTGCGGCGTGACCTGCGGTTCCGGGTTCACCGGCTGGGCCTGGACCGTCGGCGCCGTGGGGGCGACATCCGCGGGCGGAGCCGGGGGCGTCGAGGCCGACGGAGCGTAGGCCTGGGGCGAAGCCGGCAGGGTCGCGCTGGCGTCCACGCCGCTGGCCGAGGCCGCGCTGGCCGGCGCCTGCGCCGGGCGAGCCCGGGCGACGCGGGTGGGCGCCACGCTGGTGCTGACGCGCGAGGTTGTGGTCACGGCCGGCGCCTTCGGGGCTTCCGGCGCCATGCTCGGCGTCGGGTTCACCGGCTGGACGGTGTTGGCGGCCATCTGCGCCGGCGACGGGGTCGCGGCGGGGACGGTCTGTACCGGAACCGGCTTGGTCGAAGCCACGGTGGTCTCGCCCTGCTGGTTCATCAGATAGACACCGGCGCCGGCCGCGACGGCGAGAGCCAGGGCCACGCCGCCGATCAGGGCGGGGCTGGCCCCGCTGCGGCGGCTGGCGGTGCGCTGCGCGTAGATCGGCGTGGCGAACATCGGGGTGTCGGACTCGAACTCGTCGCGCTCGAAGTCGTCGGCGGTAAAGGTGGGGCGGCTAAAGGCGCCATACTCGGCAGTCATTTTCGGACCTCCCGTAAATTGGTCGGCAGGGAAAACGATGTCTTCTGGCGGTCGTTCCGAGATTCTTGGGATTTCATCCGCTGATGATGTGTCAAAACAGCCGCAGTTCCTTGAATTTTATTGGGTTGCGTTCACGAAAAAATTCTTTGGCCAAGCTCGATCATCAAGGCGGGATCGACAATATACTTTCAAGTTCACGCCAGACTTCCGCCAATTCCTGACACAAAGCCGCCCAATTCCCACGCGCCCGCCCGCCGCCGTACCTCTTCAACAACCGCCTCAATCTCCCGGCTCGCCCGGGTGAGTCCTCGGCGCCACGGCGGGGGTCGCCCGTGACGTGTGCGACGGCATGGCGCCACGGCTCCGCTTGACCGCCGTCGCGGCGGCCCCGCAAGGTGGGCGCGCGTCGGAGGGAAGGCATGCGTATTAGGGCCAGGCTTGAGCGTGATTGGCGCTTCACACGCGGTCTCAACCGGACGCTCAAGCGCGTGAAGTCGATCGCGCCGGGCTCCGACGACCTCGTCTGCGACGACATCCAGGCCGCGGTGAACGAGTGGCGGGACCGCCCGGCGCTCACCTTCGAGAACCGCAACCTGACCTATGGCGAGATGGACGCGGTCGCCAACCGCTACGCCCACTGGGCCCGTAGCCTGAACCTGCGCCGGGGCGCGGTGGTGGCGCTGTTCATGCCCAACCGGCTGGAATATTTTCCCATCTGGTACGGGCTCTCCAAGCTGGGCGTGGTCACCGCCCTGATCAACAACCAGTTGTCCGGCGCGGCCCTGGCGCATTGCCTGAACATTTCCGGCGCGGCCCAGGTGATCGTCGACGCCGAGACTTCGCCGGTGGTCGAGGCCGCCAAGGCCCTGCTCGAGAAGCCCATGCAGCAGTGGGTGCTGGGCCCGGCCCATGGCGATCAACGCGATCTCGTCCAGGCGCTGAAGAGCTGCAGCCAGCTGCCGCCGGACCGCTCCGTGCGCGAGGGCATGACCGCGCACGACACGGCGCTGCTGATCTACACTTCCGGCACGACCGGCCTGCCCAAGGCGGCGCGCATCACCCACATGCGCGCCCAGCTCTATATGCGCGGCTTCGCCGGCGCGACGGGCGCGACGGAAAAGGACCGGGTCTATGTGACCCTGCCGCTCTACCACGCCACCGGCGGGCTCTGCGGCCTGGGCGCGGCCCTGTTGAACGGCGGCTCGGCGGTGATCCGCCGCAAGTTCTCGGCCAGCCACTTCTGGCCCGACGTGGTGGCCGAGGAGTGCACCATGTTCGTCTATATCGGCGAGCTGTGCCGCTACCTGGTGAACCATCCGCCGCAGGACGAGGAGGGCCGCCACAAGATCCGGCTGGCCTTCGGCAACGGGCTGCGGGCCGACGTCTGGGCGGAGATGAAGTCGCGGTTCCGCATCCCGGAGATCCTGGAGTTCTACGGCTCCACCGAGGGCAACGTCTCGATGTTCAACTTCGACGGCAAGGTCGGCGCGATCGGTCGGGCCCCGAAGTGGCTTAAGGACAAGCTGAACATGCGGCTGGTCCAGTTCGACGTCGAAGCCGAGACTCCTGTGCGGGCCGCCAACGGCCTGTGCATCGAGGCCGGTCCTGGCCAGATCGGTGAGTGCCTCGGCAAGATCAGCTCCGGCGACGCGCGCAGCGAATATGCCGGCTATGTCGACAAGGCCGCCTCCGAGAAGAAGGTGCTTCACGACGTGTTCGAGCGCGGCGACGCCTGGTTCCGCACCGGCGACCTGATGCGCACCGACAGCGACGGCTACTTCTATTTCATCGACAGGATCGGCGACACCTTCCGCTGGAAGGGCGAGAACGTCTCGACCGGCGAGGTGGCCGAACGCCTCCAGGCCATCGAGGGCGTGGTCGAGGCCAATGTCTACGGCGTCGAACTGCCGGGCGCGGAGGGCCGCGCGGGCATGGCCGGCCTGGTGGTCGACGACAGGTTCGACATCGCCGCCTTCGGCGAATACGTCCACCGCGAGCTGCCGCCCTACGCCCAGCCGGTGTTCGTGCGCATCCTGCCCGCCATCGAGACCACCGGCACCTTCAAGTACCGCAAGCTCGACCTCGTGGCCGATGGCTTCGACCCCGGCAAGATCAAGGGCCCGCTGTTCGTGAAGGACCCTGACAAGGGCTACCTCAAGCTGACCAAGGCCGGCTTCACCAAGATCGAGGAAGGCCGGGCGAAGTTCTGAGCGCCCGAAATCGGCGCTGCGACGAGATCGCGCGCGAAATTCGATCGCAAGGGCTTGGCGTCCTCCGTCCCCGGACGGCTATGGTGAGGCTTCTTGTTCAGGAGAGCCTCGATGTCCCCACGCCGCCTCGCCGTCTCGCTGACGGTCCTCGCCCTTCTCGCCGCCGGCTCGGCCCAGGCCGCGGGCAACGTCGCGGCGAACAAGGCGGCGGTCGACGCCCAGCTCGCCAAGACCTACCCGCACCTGGACGCCCTCTATAAGGACATCCACCAGAACCCCGAGCTCGGCATGCAGGAGACGCGCACGGCCGCCAAGCTGGCCGCCGAGATGCGAGCCCTGGGCTTCGAGGTGACCGAGCACGTCGGCGGCACCGGCATCGTCGCCATCTACAAGAACGGTCCCGGCCCCCTCGTCCTGGTGCGCACCGAGCTCGACGCCCTGCCGATGGAGGAGAAGACCGGTCTCCCCTATGCCAGCCACGCGGTGACCAACTGGAATGGCAAGCCGACCCCGGTCGACCACAGCTGCGGCCACGACATCCACATGGCCTCCTGGGTGGGCACGGCCCAGGCCCTGGTGGCGATGAAGGCCAAGTGGCATGGCGCCCTGATGTTCGTCGGCCAGCCGGCCGAGGAGACGACGCTCGGCGCGCGGGCCATGCTGGCCGACAAGCTCTATGAGCGGTTCGGCAAGCCGGACATGGGCTTCGCCCTGCATGTCGGGCCCGGCCCGGCCGGTACGGTCTCCTATCGCGGCGGGGTGAACAGCTCGAGCTCCGACAGCCTGGAGATCCTGTTCAAGGGCAAGGGCGGCCACGGCTCCATGCCCAGCCTGACCATCGACCCGGTCGTCCAGGCGGCGCACTTCGTCGTCGACGTCCAGACCGTGATCAGCCGCGAGAAGGACGCCAACCAGTTCGGCGTCATCACCATTGGCGCGCTCCAGGCGGGCAGCGCAGGCAACATCATTCCGGACCAGGCGCTGATCCGCGGCACCGTCCGCAGCTACGATCCCGCCGTGCGGACCAAGTTGCTCGACGGCATCAACCGCACCGCCAACGCCGTGGCCGAGATGGCCGGGGCGCCCAAGCCGGACATCGACATCAAGGTCGGCGGCCGCGCGGTGGTCAACGACCAGGGCCTGGCCGACCGGGTCGGCGGCGTCTTCAAGCAGGCCTTCGGCGACAAGGCCGAGTTGTCGCCCGGCCCCGGCCCCGCCAGCGAGGACTATTCGGAATTCATCATCGCCGGCGTGCCGTCGCTGTTCTTCGGCATCGGCGGCTACGACCCGAAGCGGATCGAGGCGGCCAAGGCCAAGGGCGAGACCCTGGCCGGCAACCACAATCCCTATTTCGCACCCGACCCCGAGCCGTCGATCCGGACCGGCGTCGAGGCTATGACGCTGGCGGTGCTGGAGGTCATGGGCCGCTAGGCCCGCAGCACCTCGTCCAGCACCTTGGCGAAGGCGGCCTGGTGCGCGCCGAAGCCGCCGTGGTCGCCTGGGAAGGTCACGGCCGGCTTGCCAAGCGCCGTGGCCAGGGCGAGCGCGCTGTTGTGCGCCACCTCGCCCGCGGACTCCGCGCCGACCCCGACCTCGATGCGCGGCGCGCCGCCTTTCAGGGCGGCCACGTCGGGGCGGTAGGTCGAGATCGGCCAGACGCCTTGGCCGATGAAGTAGTCCATGTTGCCGCCGATCCGCTGCATGGCGGCCATCACCTCCGGCGGCGGGGGCTCGCTTGCGGGCGGTGGGCCCTGAATGCCGCTCATCTCGGCGAACTTCTGCATCGCCGCCCCGAGCCCGCCGGTACGATAGGCGTCGACCACCGCGCGGCTCTCGGCGAGCTTCGCCTCCGCGTCGGGCAGCAGGGTGATGCAGGGCGGCTCGTGCGCCACCAGCACGCGCACCTTGTCCGGATGGCGCGCGGCGAGGTTCAGGCCGATCTGAGCGCCGCCGCTGTTGCCGAACACGAAGGCCGGCCCGCTCGACACCGCCGCCAGGATGAGGGCCATGTCGTCGCCATGGACATCCATGTCCTGCTCGACCGGCTGGCCATCGAAGGTGCTGCGCGAATTGCCGCGCGGATCGACCGCCACCACGGTGTAGCGATCGGCCAACTGGCCCGCGAGGCCTGAGAATACGCCCGCATCGGCGGGACCGCCCGGGATCATCAGCAGGACGGGGCCTGAGCCCTGGGTTTCGTAATAGAGGGTGGCGCCGGGCGCCTTCAGGGTGTGCGGCTGGGCGGTCATGGTTCCTCCTCGGCTTGGGGCTTCAGCCCAAGGACGGACGAGGCCTGGTGAGTACGACAGCCTCGGCGGAATTTTCTTCGGCGGCGGACGAACCGTGAACGCTGCGCCGCCGCCCGGACTCGCCTATATCTGCCGGCGATGTCGAGCCTCGTGACAGACACCCCGCTTCGCGGCGCCGCCCTGATCAAGGACGTGGTGCGCCGGCTGCCCGACAGTCCGGGCGTCTATCGCATGATCGGCGAGGACGACGAGGTGCTCTATGTCGGCAAGGCGCGCTCGCTGAAGAAGCGGGTGACCCAGTACGCCCAGGGCCGGTTCCACACCCAGCGCATCGCCCACATGGTCGACCTGACGCGGTCGATGGAGTTTGTCACCACCCGCACCGACACCGACGCGCTGCTGCTCGAGATCAACCTGATCAAGCAGATGAAGCCGCGCTTCAACGTCCTGCTGCGCGACGACAAGTCCTTCCCCGAGATCGTCATCCGCCGCGAGCATCCGGCCGCCCAGCTGCGCAAGCATCGCGGCGCCCATACGATCAAGGGCGACTATTTCGGCCCCTTCGCCTCGGCCCATTCGGTCACCAAGACGCTGAACACCCTGCAGAAGGCCTTCCTGCTGCGCTCGTGCTCGGACAGCGTCTACGAGAGCCGTACGCGGCCCTGCATGCTGCACCAGATCAAGCGCTGCGCGGCGCCCTGCACCGGCCTGATCGACCTTGATGACTACGGCAAGCTCGTCGAGCAGGCCGAGGCCTTCCTGCGCGGCAAGAGCCGGGCGGTGATGGCCAGGATGTCCGACGAGATGCAGGCCGCCTCCGACGACATGGAGTTCGAGCGCGCCGCGCGCCTGCGCGACCGCATCCGCGCCCTGGCTTCGGTGGCCCAGGAGACCCAGGTCAACCCCGAGACCATCGAGGAGGCCGATGTCTTCGCGCTGCACGCCGAGGGCGGCCAGGCCTGCGTCCAGGTGTTCTTCTTCCGGGCCGGGCAGAACTGGGGCAACCGCGCCTATTTCCCCAGGGTCGACAAGTCGGACGACGACGCCGAGGTGATGAGCGCCTTCCTCGGCCAGTTCTACGACGACAAGCCGGTGCCGCGGCTGATCCTGCTGAACGTGGAGCCGAACGAGAAAGACCTGCTGGCTGAGGCCTTCGCCATGAAGGCCGGCCGCAAGGTGGAGATCGCCAAGCCGATCAAGGGCGAGAAGCGCCAGCTGGTCGACCAGGCGGTGGTCAACGCTCGCGAGGCCCTGGGCCGCAAGATGGCGGAGAGCTCGGCCCAGTCGAAGCTGCTGGCCGGGGTCTGCGAGGCCTTCGGGCTCGACGCCCCACCGGAGCGGATCGAGGTCTACGACAACAGCCACATCATGGGGACCAATGCGGTCGGCGGCATGATCGTCGCCGGTCCCGACGGTTTCCAGAAGAGCCAGTACCGCAAGTTCAACATCAAGGGCACGGACCTCACCCCGGGCGACGATTTCGGAATGATGAAGGAGGTGCTGCGTCGCCGCTTCGGCCGGATGGTCAAGGAGGAGGAGACCGGCGAGGCCTCCAGCCCGCGCCCCGACCTCGTGCTGATCGACGGCGGCGCCGGCCAGATCTCGGCGGTGATGGAGGTGATGGAAGACCTCGGTGTGGATGACATTGCGGTGGTCGGGGTCGCGAAGGGGCCGGACCGCGACGCCGGGCTGGAGCGCTTCCACGTGGCCGGCAAGCCGGAGTTCATGCTCGAGCCCAAGAGCCCGGTGCTCTACTACCTCCAGCGTCTGCGCGACGAGGCCCACCGCTTCGCCATCGGCACCCACCGTACGCGGCGGGCCATGGACATGAAGAAGAACCCGCTGGACGAGATCGACGGCGTCGGCCCCGGCCGCAAGCGCGCCCTGCTGCACGCCTTCGGCTCCGCCCGAGGCGTCAGCCGCGCCTCCGTCGAAGACCTGGCCAAGGTCGAGGGCGTGAACCAGGCCCTGGCGCAGCGGATTTTCGATTTCTTCCGGAAGAGTGGTTCTTAGAAGACCGAAGTCCTCGCGCACCAGGTCTTCTGGATCAGCGGCGTTTGAAGATGCCCAACAAGCGGCGCACCGGCCCTACCGGCGGATCGCTGTCTGCGGTCCGACCCGTTGAGCTTGGCGAAGGCTTCTCGGGCTTGCCGGCCTTTTCCATGAGGGCTGCCAGGTCGTCCTCATCGACGGGGCTCGAATGCCCTGGCGTTCCCGCATGGATGTCGTCCCTGACGACCCAACGGACCTCTCTGAAACGGGAGTCCCGGGCAAGTTCCGCGTTCAATTGAAGAAGCAACCTGGCTCGCTGGGGGTCAGGGTTCTGCGGCCAACCTCCAGAGTACGATAGAAGAAGGTATTCGCCGTCGCCGAAGTCGGTGACCTGGAAGACGATCCGCTTTTTCTCGGCCGCGACGACGAAGAACCACCCTTTCATCCCCTCGGATTCAACAGGTTCGATCACGTATCCGAGACCGCCGAACTTCTCCGCCAACGCCTCGGCGATTCCGCGCCCCCCAAAGACGACGAACTCGCCATCTTCCTCCACCGCGTCATCGGGAAAGTCCGCGATGATTTCCGCGGCGGGCCTCATCTTCATTCGCCGCCCCATTGCTCTGCATTATCGGAGAAGCGCCCGCCGGCCGTCAGGCTCCCGACGGTCGCCTTCAACGCAGGTGGGCTGCCATACCAGAGGCGGCCAAGCGCGTCTTCTTTCTGCAGGCCCAAGCGCCTTCCGCTCCAGCCGCCGCCACGGCCTTGGCCAGGCAACTTGGCGCCGTAGAAGCTGGGATCGACGCGGTAATGGAGCTTGTAGAACTCACTTCGACTCAGGCCTGGCGGCTTCAGTACGTTCAGCGGGCTTTCCATGAATTCTTCGGGAGGTCGCCAGCCCACCGCGAACTTGGGGAGCGGCACACCCAGGACAGATTCCGGAACTTCCCAGCTCCTTTGCACGAAATGATGTCCCATGTTCGATCTGGGATACGGAGCCGCAAGATGTTCCGCCGCCTTAGGCGTGAGGCCTTGTCCGATATGTTCTGCCATGATCGCTTCCTTCGAAGCACCCCCGACTAAGGTAAGTCCTTTGATGCCCTCGCCCCCAACCAGGAGGGTGCCAGCGTCAAACGCGAATTTGCCCTGGTTCCGGCCGATCCTAAAATTGCGAGCCATTTCACCGGAGATCGTCGGGGCCGCGGGCGTTGCGTCGGGAACAGTGTCTTCCGCGAAGCGCCGCATTCCGTCTTGAACGTCCCGGACGATCGTAGACGGGTCTGCGATAGCCTTTCTCGCGTACCTCGCAGCACCAGCGCCAACGTCGGCCAGCCGTTCGCGGGCGGCGTCTCCTCTGGGGCCTATCGAAAACGTCGGATTGGTCAAATCCTGTATGAATATCGCCCCGTTGATTGTGCCTTTGACCGCGCTGCTGAGACCATCCACCAGACCAAGTGCGTCTCCCACGCGAAGTGCTGCTCGGCCTGCTCCCGCCTTGAGGCCTTCATGGGCAAAGTCGCCGATGTGCTTTGATACTGATGAACTTGTGAGTTCTGCGGGTCGCGAGGCGCCGAATGGCGCGCGCCGCCTCGCCTCATCCAAAGTGCGGACGCCCAGCTCGAGCACGTCGGCGGGCTTTGTCGCGGCCAAATTCTCGCCTGTACGCGTCGCTTGACGCCATGCCTCGCGCCCTGCTGCCTCAGCGTTACGCCCCAGCCGCTCCACATCGGCATTGCGCCTTTCCATCCAGTCTTCGACGGAGTCGAAGACGCTCGCGCGCCGTTGCGCTGTTCCGCGCTCAGCCATTCAGCACCACCATCATTGCTACGAGGGACTAGGCCATGACGCCGCGGGAGACCTGTACCACCCGCGCCCGTCGTAGATCTGCACTATGCTCTAGCTTGAGTTGAAAGGCAAGAACAAAAAGTGAACAAATATGCGTGGAAGCGCAACACGGCGACTCCAGGTCATGGTCGCGACGAGCTCTTGGACGCCTGAAGGCGAGTTCAGGTCGCCACGACGCTTCGATCCAAGCGACAGCCCTCCCTGACAACGGGCGGTCGCGGAAACTTCCTCTCCCCGCAGGGACAGGAAGCGGCTAGGGGAGGGGAACGAGGCTTGAGCTTGAGGCGCTTTCTCAGGCAGCCCCCACCCGCACCCGACCTCTCCCGTCCGCGGGAGCGGAGAAGAAGAACCGAT
>CAMFHW010000058.1 GCA_945952175.1 uncultured Phenylobacterium sp.
CCGCCGCCCTGGCCAAGCTCGGCTGCTGACCATGCGCGCGGCGATCCTCCTGGCCGCCCTGCTGGCCTGCGCGCCCGCCGCGACCTCGGCGGCGGCCACGTCATCGCCCGCCGCGCCCGCCGCACCCGTCGCGGCCGGTCTGACCCCGGGCCAGCGCGCCGAAGTGATCGGCCGCCTCGCCCGCCTGCTTGACGCCCGTTATCTCGACCCCGCGACCGGCCGTCTTTATGCGAGACGCCTGCGCGAACGGCTGGCCGCCAGGGCCTACGACGATCTCGTCGATCCGGCCGCGTTCGGACGCGCCGTCAGCGCCGATCTCCAGGCGGTCGCCCCTGATCGCCATCTGCGCGTCGCCCCGCTCGCAGCCTTCGCCAGGCCGGCCATCCCGGCCGATACGCCCCTCAGCGCGAGGCCCTCCGGCGACAAGGCGCTCGAAGAGGCGCGAATGATCGGCGACGTCGCCTATCTGCGCTTCAACATGCTCCCGCAGGCGCCCGAGACGGCCGCCGCCGCCCGCGCCTTCCTGCTGGCGCATGCCGACGCGAAGGCGATCGTGATCGACGCCCGGCCGCTGCGGGGCGGCGGCGACACGGTGATGAACGCGATCCTGCCGCTGTTCTACGCCGAGCCGACCACCCTCGTGCGCATGGACATGCGCGGCGCGGAACCCGGGGGACCTCCCGGGCCGGCCCTGGTTCCGCAACCGGCGCCGCGCGGCCTCTCACGGCTCGATCATCGGATCGAGCCCGATCTCGTCGAGATCCGCCTGAGAACCACGCCGCTCTACTACCTCACGTCCCGGCGGACCGCCTCGGCCGGCGAGCACCTGGCCCTCGCCCTGAAGCGCACCGGCCGCGGCGTGCTGATCGGCGAGACCACCGCCGGCGCCGGCCACTTCGGTTGGATCGAGCCCCTGCCCCACGGCCTGGGCGTCTTCCTTCCTGTCGGCCGCACCTACGACCCCGACACCGGCCTCGGCTGGGAGGGACGTGGCGTCACGCCCGACATCGCAACCCCCGCTGACGCGGCGCTGGACGAAGCCCTGGCCCGCATCGCCCGCGCCGATCCCGGCCGGCCTCCTTCCATCGCAGACCAAAGGAACACACGATGACCAAGACCCTGAAACCCCTCGCCCTCGCCGCCGGCCTCGCGCTCATCGGTCTGGCCGCCGCGCCGGCCCAGGCGGGTGTCGTATTCTCCCAGGACTTCAATTCCGGCCTCGGCGGAGCGGAGGCCCTGGGCGGTGGCTTCGCCGTCGCCAACGGCCGCATGGGCCATGTGACCGGGTCCTACGCCGACAACGAACGCTCTTTCTACCAGCTCACCGTCAACCTCGCGGGCCTGACAGACGCCCTGTTCAGCTTCGACTACAGCCAAGTCATCGAGCGCGGCTGGGACGGCTGGAACGTGCTGGCCACCGAGCACGGCTCGGCCTTCGATCCTGCAAACCCGCTGATGGGCCAAGTCTACAACAGCTTCGTCACCGCCCTGCAGACCGCGGGCGTGACCGGCTCAGGCTCCGGCCGCGCGGTGTTCGACCTCACCCCCTATGCCGGCAGGACGGTCGACCTGCGCATCCAGTTCGCCAGCGACTACAGCCGCCACTATGACGGCGTCACCTTCGACAATCTCGTGGTCTCGGGCACGAGCGCCCCGACGTCTCCCGTGCCGGAGCCGGCGGTCTGGTCGATGATGATCGCCGGCTTCTTCGGGCTCGGCGCATCCCTCCGCCATGCCCGTCGCCGCGGCGCCCCGGTGGGCGTCGCCTGATCCGCAGCCCCGCGGATCGCGCGCGCGTCGTCTCGTCGGCGCGCGCGCCCATCGCGCCCTTCCGGAAACGCTGCATTCCGGCCCAAGCCAGTGTCGTCCACGCCGCCGGGCCCCTAGATTAGCGCCATGAAGAAGATCGGCTTCCTGTCGTTCGGCCACTGGACCTCCGGGCCGCACTCGCTCACCCACACCGCCGCCGACGTGCTGCTGCAGTCGATCGACCTGGCCCAGGCCATGGAGGATCTGGGCGCGGACGGGGCCTATTTCCGCGTCCACCACTTCGCCCGCCAGCTCGCCTCGCCCTTCCCCCTGCTGGCCGCGGCGGGCGCCAAGACCAGGCGGATCGAGCTCGGCACCGCCGTGATCGACATGCGCTACGAGAACCCGCTCTACATGGTCGAGGACGCCGGCGCCGCCGACCTCATCGCCGGCGGCCGCCTGCAGCTCGGCATCAGCCGGGGCTCGCCCGAGCAGGTGATCGATGGCTGGCGCTATTTCGGCTACCAGCCCGGCCAGGGGGAGACCGACGCCGACATGGGCCGTCGCCACGCCCAGGTCTTCCTGGAGGTGCTGAAGGGCAAGGGCTTCGCCGAGCCCAATCCGCGCCCGATGTTCCCCAATCCGCCGGGCCTGCTGCGGCTGGAGCCGCTGTCGGACACCCTGCGCGACCGCATCTGGTGGGGCGCCGGCTCCAACGCCACCGCCGCCTGGGCCGCCCAGCTCGGCATGAACCTGCAGAGCTCAACCCTGAAGGCCGACGAGACCGGCGAGCCCTTCCACGTCCAGCAGGCCGCCCAGATCCGCGGCTATCGCGAGGCCTGGAAGGCCGCGGGCCATACCCGCGAACCCCGCGTCTCGGTCAGCCGCAACATCGTCGCCCTCGTCAGCGACCTCGACCGCCACTATTTCGGCGACGGCGGCGAGGACGCCGACCAGGTCGGCTATCTGGGCGAGGCCGGCCGCGCCATCTTCGGCAAGAGCTATGTCAACGAGCCCGAGCGCCTGATCGAACAGCTCCGCGCCGACGAGGCCATCGCCGAGGCCGACACCCTGCTGATCACCGTGCCCAACCAGTTCGGCGTCGACTACAACGCCCACCTGATCGAGGCCATCCTCAAGCACGTCGCTCCCGCCCTGGGCTGGCGGTGACTCTTCCTCCCCCCTCGAGGGGAGAGGACTGGGTGAAAGGGTTTCGGGGACAGGTTGATCATCTCATCGGGGCGGTCGGACAGGTCGCCAGATGATCAACCTGTCCCCGAAACCCACAGCGCCTCACGGCTCCAGCAACAGCTTCCCCGTCGTCCCCCGCCCCTCCAGGTCGCGGTGCGCCTGCGCCGCCTGGGCCAGCGGACCCGGCCCGCCCAGCACTGGTCCGTGCCAGCAGAAGGCGCCCGAGGGCCGCAGCGAGTCGAGCGAGCCCTGGAAGGCCGAGGGGCCCGAGCCATCATAGACCACGTCTGCACCGCGCCCGTCGGTCAGGCGCAGCACTTCCTCGGCGAACCGGCCCTCGGCGTCGACGATGACGTGGTCGGCGCCCGCCCCGCGATCCGCAGGCCCGCGATGCTGGTCTGAAGGAAGCCGGCCGCCGCCTCGGGATCGAGGTCCTCGGCGACATCGCCCCGCGCCTGCGCCTCGCGCACCGATCCAGCGCGTTAACGAAATTCCGCGCTTCAAGCGGAGCCATGCGGCGCGAGCGGCGTTCCACTGTCGGAAGAGGAGTCACCGCATGGCGAACACACCGCCCGACCAGGCCTTCCAGGCCGAACTGATCGCCCTGATCCCCCACCTGCGCGCCTTCGGCCGCTCGCTCACGGCCGACGCCGGCCATGGCGACGACCTGGCGCAGGACACCCTGGCCAAGGCGCTGGCGCACCACGCCTCCTTCGTCCCCGGCACCAACATGAAGGCCTGGACCTTCATGATCCTGCGCAACCTGTTCTACTCGGAGAAGCGCCGGTCCTGGCGGACCAGCGCCCTCGATCCCGAGGTGGCCGAACGCGTGCTGGTCTCGAACGACAACCCGACCGCCGCCCTTGAGCTGGACGAAATGCGTCGCGCGCTCGCCATGCTGCCGAACGACCAGCGCGAGGCGCTCACCCTGATCGGCGCAGCCGGCATGTCCTACGAGGAAGCCTCCGAGATCACCGGCGTCGCGATCGGCACGGTGAAGAGCCGGGTCAGCCGCGCCCGCGACCGTCTCGCGGCGATCCTGGCCGAAGGCCACATCGACGAGGACCACCTGCCGGCCGATCGGGCCATGGCCATGATCCTCGCCGCGGCGGACGGCTATCGCCTCCGCGACTGCGCGTAGCCCCCGAGTTTCGGGGACAGGTTGATTATCTCATCGGGGTGGTCGGGGCAGGTTGCGAGATAATCAACCTGTCCCCGACACGCCGCTCCGATGCTTCGCCCTACTCCGCCGGCTCCAGGTTCGCGGCCCGGTCCATGACGCTCTGGACGTACTTGTTCCGCGCGTCGAACTCGCTGGCGATGTCGTTGTCGGCGTCCTGCAGGGCCTGAACGTCGGTGTCGGCGTAGCCGAGGATACCCATCTCCTCGTAGCCCTTGGTGATGGTCGTACCCCACAGCCCGATGTCCTTCACGATCGGCACGATGCGGGTGAACAGGCTCGAGCGGAACATCTGCATGAAGCCTGAATCGTACATGTGGGCGGCGCATTCGGCGGGATCGAGGCCGAGGTTCTTCCAGACCTCGACCGCGTCGAAGCGGTCGCGCATCAGGTAGCAGGCCTCCAGCAGGAACTCTTCGCGCTCATCGCGCTCCTTCTGGGTGAGCTGCGGATAGTAGTCGCGCAGGGCCAGGCGGCCGAAGGCGACGTGGCGGCTCTCGTCCTGCATGACATAGGCGTTGACCGCCGCGGCCAGCGGGTTCTGGGCGTGGTCGCGGATCTGCTGGAACGCGGCCAGGGCCAGGCCCTCGATCACCACCTGCATGCCCAGATAGGTCATGTCCCAGCGGCTGTCGCGCAGCACCTGGTCGATCAGTTCCTGCAGCGGCGGCGTCATCGGATAGGCGACGCGGAACTTCTCCAGCAGGCGCTTGTAGCTCTCGACGTGGCGGGCCTCGTCGATGGTCTGGGTCGCCGCGTAGAACTTGGAATCGGCGTCCGGAACCTGGGTGACGATCTTGGCGGCGCAGATCAGCGCGCCCTGCTCGCCCTGCATGAACTGGCTGATCTGCCAGGCCTGGAAGTGGCGGCGGACATCGGCCTTGTCCTTGCGGCCCATCTTCTCATAGGTCGCCATGCCGGCGATCGGCAGCATCTGCTCGGGCAGCTGCTCGGGATTGTCCTCGTCGAGCTCCTGGCTCCAGTCGATCCGCGTCTCGGCGTTCCACTGCATCTCCACGCCCTTGCGGTAGAGGTGCATCATAGACTGGCGACCATCGTCGTAGTCCCAGTTGAACGCGACGTCGAAGTCCTGCGGCACGGTCCAGTGCGTCCCGTCGGGACGCAGGGTGTAGATGTCCTTGATGGCGGTCATGGTTGGGCTTCCTCCCGGGCATGTCTGTCGCATGCTCGGGCGCACCATGACTCAAAATGCGGAGTTCGGCTACGCGTTTTTGCCGAACCCCACCTGATCGCCTACAATATCTCGCTCAGTAGGCGCGCCCGATCAGCACTTCCTCTACGCCGGCGGCGCCGGTGAAGATGCAGGGGCCGAACGAATTCGGCTGGTCCAGCGGCGCATTGCGCAGGGTCAGCTTCTGGGCCTTCAGCTTCTGGACCACCGCCTCCAGCGCCTCGCCGGTCGGCCGCGACCAGGGGGCCCGCACCCAGCCCTTGAAGGCCAGGGTGTCCTCGTCGTCCTCGGCCGCCGCGCCGAAATATTCGACGAGGCCTTCGAAGGTGGTGATGTCGCGGCGGATATTGGTGTCCAGCATCGCCTTGGCCTGGTCGAACAGGGTCTGCTGGATCGAGGCCAGCAGGGCCGGCGCCTGGGCGACGAAGTCGTCGCGCGACAGGGCCTGGCTCTTGACCTTGTCGCCGTCGCGCAGGTCGTCGCGGCGCATGAAGCTGACCTGGCCGGCGGCCACGTCGCGCGGGCCGAGCTCGACGATGATCGGCGCCCCCTTGCGCACCCAGTTCCAGCGCTTCTCGGCCGAGCGCTGGGCCTTGGTGTCGAGGATCGCCCGGATCGGCTCGCCCAGCGCGAACTGGCCGTTCAGCGCCTTCACCAGGGCCTCCCCGAACGCCAGGACCTCGGCGTCCTCCGGCTTGTCGCGCAGCATCGGCACGATGACGATCTGGCGCGGCGCGATGGCCGGCGGCAGGCGCAGGCCGTCGTCGTCGCCATGGGTCATGATCACCCCGCCGATCATCCGGGTCGAGGTGCCCCAAGACGAAGTGTGGGCGTATTCCAGCTCGCCGCTGTCGCCCTGGAAGCGGATGTTCTGGGCGCGCGCGAAGCTGGTGCCCAGATAGTGCGAGGTCCCCGCCTGCAGGGCCTTGCCGTCCTGCATCATGGCCTCGATCGAATAGGTGTTGTCGGCGCCCGGGAAGCGCTCGTTCTCCGGCTTCTCCCCGGCGACCACCGGCATGGCCAGCACCGTCTCGGAGAAGTCGCGGTACATCTCCAGCGCCTCGAGCGTGGAGGCCAGCGCGTCCTCGCGATCGGCATGGGCTGTGTGCCCTTCCTGCCAGAGGAATTCCGAGGTCCGCAGGAACAGCCGGGTCCGCATCTCCCAGCGCACGACATTGGCCCACTGGTTGATCTTCAGCGGCAGGTCGCGGTGGCTCTTGATCCAGCGCGAGAAGGCGTCGCCGATGATCGTCTCCGAGGTCGGCCGCACGATCAGCGGCTCCTCGAGCTTGGCGTCGGGATCGGGCTGTAGCTTGCCGTCGACCGCCTTCAGCCGGTGGTGCGTCACCACCGCCATCTCCTTGGCGAAGCCCTCGACGTGCTCGGCCTCCTTGGCGAAGAAGCTCAAGGGGATGAACAGCGGGAAGTAGCAGTTCTCGACGCCCATCTCCTTGATGCGCCGATCCATGGTCTGCTGGATCCGCTCCCAGACGCCGTAGCCCCACGGCTTCATGATCATCGAGCCGCGGACCGGCGAGACCTCCGCCATGTCGCCCTCGCGGACGACGGCCTGGTACCAGTCGGGGAAGGTGAGGCGGTTGCCGGTGACCCGGCTGACGGAGAGGGCGCGTTGCATGGTCCGCTCTTTAAAGTCCCCCGCGCGGACGTCAAAGCCGGTTGCTCAGGTCCGGCCCCATGCTAGACGTCGAACACCTGTTTCAATGCCTAGGGAGCGAACGATGAACGCGGTGGAATTCAAGGACCTGCCCGGCCTGGTGGGCCAGGAGGTCGGCGTGTCGGACTGGCTGGAGATCACCCAGGAGCGGGTGAACCAGTTCGCCGAGGCCACCGGCGACCATCAGTGGATCCACGTCGACGTCGAGCGCGCCACCCGCGAGATCGGCGGCCCGATCGCCCACGGCTACCTGACCCTGTCGCTGATCCCCTTCCTGGGCGCCGGCATGCTGCCGATCAAGGGCGTGACGCGCGGCATCAACTATGGCTCCGACAAGGTCCGCTTCATCAACATGGTCCGCGTCGGCAAGCGGGTGCGGATGCGCCAGAAGCTGATCGGCGCAGAGCCCAAGGCCGGCGGCATGCAGCTCAAGAACGAGTGCACCATCGAGATCGAGGGCGAGGCCAAGCCCGCCTGTATCGCCGAGACCATCTCGGTCGTCTACGGCGGCTGATCCAGCCCGCAAGACACGAACGCCCGGCCGCGTCCCGTCGAGGGTCGCGCGCCGGGCTTTTTCGTTTCTGAGGCCCTATTCGGGCGCCACGGCCTCCAGCGCGGAGGCGGCCTTGGCCCCGGTCATCTGGGGCTCGGTGGCCGCCACGGTCACGGCCGCCTGCGGGTTGCCCATCAGGTCGATGGTCTCGCGGATGAACTTGGCGTGGGTGACGATGCCGATCTCCAGCCGCTCGCTGTTCAGCTCCACCTGCTGGGTCAGCAGGCCCGCGATGAACTGGGTCGGCGGGGCGTCCGCCGCGCCCCCGCGACGCTGGGCGGCGTTCGACATGAACACCGGCCCGCCCGAATTGCCCGGGAAGACGCTGAAGTCGAGCAGGAAGGTCGGGAAGATCTTGGCCGGCGCCACCGGATAGGAGGCCACCCGGCCCGAGCGCAGGATCGGGAAGCCGGCCTGGTTGGCGGCGAGGCCGCGCGGGAAGCCCAGCGCCATCATCTCGTCGCCCGCGCCCACTTCCTGCTTGGTGAAGGTGGTGTCCTCCGCCAGCCAGTTCTCGGGGATCGCCGCCTTGGCGAAGGCCGGCGGGGCGGTGATCGAGATCGCGGCGACGTCGCGCGACGGGTGATGGGTCCAGAGCTCATGGCCCTGCTTGTCGCGGATCTTCAGGGTGGCGGGCGCATAGCTCCACGAGCCGTCCGGGTTCTCGATCCGGTAGCCGACGCGAGCCTCCTGGCCCGGCATCTTCTCGAACACGTGGTTGGCGGTCACCAGCACGGTGTGCGGCTTCCCGTCCGGGCCCGGCGCGTCGATCAGGAATCCGGTGCCGACCGTGCGCGTGCCATCGCCCAGCGGTTGCTCGAGCTGAACCGTCGCGTGGATCAGCTCCATGGACAGGTCGTAGACCATCGACGCCCCTCGACGGGAAACAATTACATCACAGACTAAGGAACCTCTCCTATGACGACCGAGTTAACAGCTTTAATCACGAGCGCGTAATCGACCGCGCCGGATTGTCGCGCGCGTTAAAGAACATGGTTAACCCGCGCTCAGTTTAGCAGCATTTTCCGAGCAATTTTATAGTCAAGCTGCTCATCTACAGCTTAGCTTGCGTTAACCATGATTTGAATTCGGCCAAAACAGCTCAGCTAAGCTTGACCGCTACCGTCGACGAAGATCGTCATCTTGAACTGCGTTGCCGGCTTGAGGCCACGCCCCGCCTGGCGCACAACTTGGCCATGACGGCTTCCCAACGCCCCCTCGCCCTGGTCACCGGCGCCTCGTCGGGGCTCGGCGCCGCCTTCGCCAAGGCCTATGCCGCCCGCGGCTACGACCTCTGCCTCACCGCCCGCCGCCGCGACCGCCTGGAGGCGCTGGCGGCGCAGCTCACGGCCACCCACGGCGTCGAGGCGTTCGCGGTCAGCGCCCACCCCCGCGCCTGCGACGCGGACATGACCATCCTCGCCGCCGTTGAGGCGCGCGGCCGCCAGGTCGATCTGCTGGTCAACAATGCCGGCTTCTCGATCCCGCAGAGCTTCGCCGCCGTCCCCTGGACGCGGCAGCGGGACTTCCTGATGACCCTGGCCGTCGCCCCCTGCGCCCTGGCGCATGCGGTGATCCCCGGCATGGTCGAGCGCGGCGGCGGACGGATCGTGAATGTGGCTTCGCTCGCCGGCTTCGCGCCCGGCGCGGCCGGCCACAGCCTCTATCCCGGCGCCAAGAGCCTGATGATCAAGTTCTCCCAGGCGCTCGACGCGGAATACCGGTCGGCGGGCGTCAAGGTCACCGCCGTCTGTCCGGGCTTCACCAAGACCGAGTTCGCGGCCGCCAACGACACCCAGCATCTCATGGACGAGGCGCCGCGCCTGTTCTTCCAGACCGCCGAGGAGGTGGTGGAAGCCACCATCCGCGCCAACGAGCGTGGCCGCGTTGTCGTCATACCCGGCTGGCACAATCAGTTCGCCGCAACATTGCTGCAATACATGCCGCAACGATTGGTGGCGCTCGCGGTCCGACGGGGGTCGGCGCGCTATCATCTGGAGGGCTGAGGGGATGGCTTCGCATTTCGACGTGATCATCGTGGGCTCGGGCGCCGGCGGCGGCACCCTGGCCCAGCGCCTGGCCGAAACCGGCAAGTCGATCCTGATCCTCGAACGCGGCGAGCACATCCCGCGCGAGGCCGAGAACTGGGACTCCAAGGCCGTCTTCGTCGAGCACCGCTACCGGACCAAGGAGCGCTGGTACGACAAGAACAACAAGCCCTTCACGCCCAACACCCATTACTGGGTCGGCGGCAACACCACCTTCTATGGCGCGGCCCTCATGCGCCTGCGCGGCCGTGACTTCGAAGAGGTCCAGCACGCCGGCGGCGTCTCGCCCGCCTGGCCGATCAGCCTGACCGATCTCGCCCCCTACTACACCGAGGCCGAACACTTGTGGGACGTCCACGGCGCCCGCGGCGACGACCCCACCGAAGAGGGCAATGAGCCCCCCTATCCCTGCGCGGCCGTCCGCAACGATCCCGGCATCGAGCTGCTGAAGGGCCACTGGGAAAACCAGGGCTGGCGGCCCTTCTCGCTGCCGCTGGGGGTCAAGCTCGACCAGGCCAATCCGGTCACCTCGACCTGCATCAAATGCAAGACCTGCGGCGGCTATCCCTGTCTGGTGAAGGCCAAGTCCGATGCGCGCACCATCGCCATCGAGCCCCTGCTCAACCTGCCCAACATCACCCTGCTGACCGGCCGCAAGGCCGTGCGCCTGGAGACCGATCCCTCGGGCAAGACCGTCACCGAGGTGGTCTGCGCCACGGCCAATGGCGAGGAGCGCTGGCGCGGCGACATCGTCGTGGTGGCGGCTGGCGCGGCCAACACCGCGGCCCTGCTGCTGTCCTCCGCCAACGCCGCGCACCCGAACGGCCTGGCCAACGGCTCGGACCAAGTCGGCCGCAACTACATGTTCCACACGCTGACGGCCATGGTCTCCCTGACCCCAGGCCCCGTGGACGTGAAGTTCCCCAAGACCCTGGCGGTCAACGCCTTCTACTTCAACGACCCGCGGGGCGGCTTCGACTTCCCGATGGGCCACATCCAGATGCTGGAGTTCATGACCGGCCAGACCCTGGAGGGCCAGCTCTCCGACTGGATCCCGCCAGCCCTGATCCCTGACGTCTTCTCCAATGCGCTGGCCCAGCGGATGCTGTCGATGCTGGTGATCTCCGAGGACCTGCCCGATCCGAACAACCGGGTGACGCTCAACCGCGACGGCAGCATCAAGCTGACCTACGAGCACAACAACCTCGAGGGCCACGAGCGCCTGGTCGACGCCCTGTGCAGCTCGCTGGACGGGTTCGTGAACCACACCCACCCGATCTCGCAGCACCACTTCCAGTTCGATTCGCTGCTGCCGCTCTACGGCACGGCCCACCAGCTTGGAACGGTGCGGTTCGGGACCGACCCGGCGAGCTCGGTCCTGGACCCCTGGTGCAAGGCCCACGAGCTCGACAACCTCTACGTGGTCGACACCTCGTTCTTCGTCACCTCGGCGGCGGTCAATCCGACGCTCACCACCGTGGCCAACGCCATGCGGGTCGGCGACCACCTGAAGGAACGCCTGGGCGCCACGACCCAGCCCGACAAGGCCGAGCCCTCGGCCCATCTGGCCCACAAGCCCGGGGATGCGTTGGCCTGACTCCTTCCTCCCCGCTTGCGGGTGAGGAAGGGAAGGGATGGGTGCTTGCCAGCCTCCGCCCGCCTGCTCATCTAGCGCCCATGCCGATCACGCCTCCCGTCGCGCGCCGCGACCCGAAGACCATCCGCCAGCTCAACCGCACGCGGGTCGACGACTACGCCTGGATGAAGGACGAGAACTGGAAGGAGGTCCTGCGCGACCCCAAGGTCCTGCGCGCCGACATCCGCGAGCACCTGGAGGCGGAGAACGCCTACACCGCCGACATGCTGAAGGGCACCGAGGCCCTGCAGGCCGAGCTGTTCGCCGAGATGAAAGGGCGCATCAAGGAGGACGACACCTCCGTCCCCGCCTCCGACGGCGCCTGGGATTATTATGTTCGCTACGAGATCGGCGCAGAGCATCCGGTCCACGCGCGGCGGCCGCGCGGCCGCACCGACGGCGAGGTGGTGCTGCTCGACGAGGAGGCGCTCGCCAAGGGCAAGACCTTCTTCCAGGTCGGCGCGGCCCATCACAGCCCGGACCACCGCCTCTACGCCTGGGCCGCCGACGAGCAAGGCTCTGAATACTACACGATCCGGGTCACCGACCTGGCGACCGGCGAGGTCCTGCCCCAGGCCGTCGACAGCGCCTATGGCGACTTCACCTTCTCGCCCGATAGCCAGTGGCTGTTCTGGATCTGGCGCGACGAGAATGCGCGACCGTCCAAGGTCTATCGCCGCCCGGCCCGCGGAGGCGAGGACGTGCTGGTCTACGAAGAGACCGACGAGGGCATGTTCCTGGGCGTCGGGACGACCTCCGACGACAGCCATGTGGTGATCCATGTCGGCAACCAGGAGACTACCGAGATCTGGCTGATCCCGGCCGGCGATCCGACAGCCGCCCCCGTGGTCGCCGAGCCCCGCCGCGTCGGCGTGAAGTACGAGCTCGACCACTGGACCGACCGCTGGGTGATCCGCACCAATGACGACGGCGCCGTCGACTTCAAGCTGGCCCGCTCGATGGCGGCGCTACCGACCAAAGACACCTGGATCGACTTCCTGGCTCACCAGCCGGGCCGCTACATCACCGGCTTCGCCGCCTATGCGAACCATCTGGTGCGGGCCGAGCGGGTCGACGTCTGCGACCGTATCGTGGTCATGGCCCGCGAGGGCGGCGAACACGCCATCGCTTTCGACGAGGAGGCGTACGCGCTCTCCCTGGACGGCGGCTATGAGTACGAGACCACCCAGACCCGCTTCGTCTACCAGTCGCCGACCACGCCCCGGCAATGGTTCGACTACGACATGGCCAGCCGCGAACGGACCCTGCGCAAGACCCAGGAGATCCCCTCCGGCCACGATCCGTCCCGCTATGTCGCCAGGCGCCTGATGGCCCCGGCGGCCGACGGCGAGCTGGTTCCGGTCACCGTCCTGATGCTGAAGGACACCCCGCTCGACGGCTCCGCGCCCCTGCTGCTCTACGGCTACGGCTCCTATGGCCACGCGATGGAGCCCAGCTTCTCGATCCGCAACCTGTCCCTCGTCGACCGGGGCTGGATCTGGGCCACCGCCCATATCCGCGGCGGCTCGGACAAGGGCTGGGGCTGGTTCCTCGACGGGCGCAAGGAGAAGAAGGTCAACACCTTCACCGACTTCATCGCCTGCGCCGAGCACCTGGCCGCCAACGGCTATGGCGCGAAGGGCCGCATGGTCGCCTATGGCGGCTCGGCCGGCGGCATGCTGATGGGGGCGGTGGCCAACATGCGGCCCGACCTGTGGGCCGGCATCATCGCCGCCGTCCCGTGCGTCGACGTGCTGAACACCCGGAGCGACACC
>CAMFHW010000059.1 GCA_945952175.1 uncultured Phenylobacterium sp.
ACCGAGAACGAGGGCGTCCGCGTCGAGTCCGAGGGCCTGATGCTGATCGCCCGCCCCGCCGAGGGCTCGGTGCGCGACGCCCAGTCGATGCTCGACCAGGCCATCGTCCAGGGCGAGCCGGGCCAGACGGTGCAAGCCGGGGTGATCCGCGACATGCTGGGCCTGGCCGACCGGGCTCAGACCATCAGCCTGCTGGAACAGGTGATGCGCGGCGAGGCGGGCCCCGCCATCGAGACCTTCCGCACCCTCTATGGCTATGGCGCCGATCCGGGCCAGATCATGGTCGATCTCTTGGAGCACGCCCACGGCGCCTCGGTCGCCAAGGCGATCGGGCCCCAGGCCCTGGTGCTGCCCAAGGAACAGGCTCAGCGGCTGGCGGCCATCGGGGCCTCGGTCTCGGCCGGCGTGCTGTCGCGCATCTGGCAGATGCTGTTGCGGGCCCATGAGGAGGTGCGTCGCGCGCCCGATCCGGCGGCGGCCGTCGACATGGTGCTGATCCGCCTGGCCTACGCGGCCGACCTGCCGGGTCCGGAAGAGGCCTTGAAGCGACTGCAGTCCGGCGAGCCGGTGGGCGGCGCTGCTCCGGGCGGCCCCTCGGGCGGCGGGGGAGGCGGTGGCGGGGCCGTGGCCCAGGGCGGCGGCCAGGTCAGCGCCCAGGCCCGCATGATCGCGCCGCAGCCCCAGGCGGCGGAGCCGGCCCCGACCCTGCAGAGCTTCGCCGACGTCCTGGCCCTGATCGAGAAGAAGCGCGACATCGCCCTGCGGCTCGACGTCGAGCGCTATGTGCGGCCGATCAGCTTCCGGCCGGGCGCCATCGAGTTCGAGCCGGCGCCCGGCGCGCCGAACAACCTGGCCCAGCGCCTGATCGGCAAGCTTCGCGAATGGACCGGCCAGCCCTGGCTGATCGCCGCCCAGGGCGGCGGCGGGGCCGAGAGCGCCTGGGAGCGGCAGAAGCGCGAGGAGCGCGAGGTCCGCGCCGAGATCGAGCAGGACCCGTTCGTCCGCTCGGTGATGAGCGTCTTCCCGGGCGCCGAGATCATCTCGATCCGCAACACCCCGATGCCCGACGCCGCGCCCGCCATCGAGGCGCCGGAAGAGGACGAGGACTAGCGCTTTTCCCCGCTCATCCCGGCGAATGCCGGGACCCAGATCGTATGGCTGGGCGGTTTGGAGGGCGGCATATTTGTGGGGCGCTGGGCCTGGCTTGGCGCTCTAGGATCTGGATCCCGGCATTCGCCGGGACGAGCGGATTGGGATGATGGTTCCGATCCCGAGTTTGGAGTGGCCCTATGAAGGACTTGGGCGGCCTGATGAAACAGGCCCAGGCGATGCAGCAGAAACTGGCCGACGCCCAGGCGCGGCTGGCCGAACTGGTGGTCGAGGGGACCTCCGGCGGCGGGATGGTGAAGGTGACCTTGAAGGGCACGGGCGAACTCTCGGCGGTGGACATGGACGAAAGCCTGCTCGTCCCCGGCGAGGCCGACGTGCTCTCCGACCTGATCGTCGCGGCCCATGCTGACGCCAAGCGCAAGCTCGACCAGGCCCAGGCCGACATGATGCGCGAAGCGGCCGGCCCCCTCGCCGGCATGGGCATACCGGGACTGAAGTTCTGATGCGCAAACTCCTGCTGGCGGCGGCGGCCCTGATGCTCGCCCAGCCGGCTCTCGCGATGACGCTGCCGGCGGACCTCGCCAAGGCGGCCCACGACTACGACCAGGCCCAGATCAAGGGCGACAAGGCCGAGCTCCGCCGGCTGCTGGCCGACGACTCCGTACGGGTAGATCTCGGCGGCCGCGTGCAGGACAAGGCGAGCTTCATCGCCGACTTCACCGATTCGACCATGGAGCCCTTCACGGTCCAGGAGCCGCAGGAGAAGGTGCTCGGCGACGTGGCCCTGCTGGGCGGGCTGGTCGACGCCAAGGGCGTGAGCGGCGGCCAGGCCTATTCGGCCCGCATCCGCTTCATGGACGTCTGGGCCAAGCGGGACGGGCGCTGGCAGGTTGTCTTCACCCAGGCGACCCGGGCGCCTGTGAGCTGACGTGGCCTCTTCCGCCGGACCCGAGATCGAGCGCCTGATCGCCCTGCTGTCCAAGCTGCCGGGGCTGGGACCGCGCTCGGCCCGGCGGGCGACGCTCGCCCTTCTGAAGCGCCGCGACCAGCTTCTTCTGCCGCTCTCGGAGGCCCTGGGCCAGGCGGCGGACCGGGTGAAGACCTGCTCCGTCTGCGGCTCGCTGGACACCCAGGATCCCTGCGCCATCTGCTCGGACCCGCACCGCGACGCCTCGCTGATCTGCGTGGTCGAGGAGGTCGGCGCGCTCTGGGCCATGGAACGGGCCGGCGCCTTCCGCGGGCGCTATCACGTGCTGGGCGGCCTGCTCTCGGCGCTGGATGGGGTCGGCCCCGACGCCCTGCGGATCGGGCCGCTGGTGGCGCGGGCGACCGAGCCGGAGGTGCGCGAGGCGATCCTCGCCCTGCCGGCCACTGTCGATGGCCAGACCACCGCCCACTACCTGGCCGAGGCCCTGTCGAAGGCCGACGTCTCGGTGACCATGCTGGCCCGCGGGGTGCCGGTGGGCGGCGAACTGGACTGGCTCGACGACGGCACCATCGCCCAGGCCATGCGGGCGCGCAGGCCGGCGTGAAGGTCCCCCTCACCTAACCTCTCCCCCGTGGCGGGGGAGAGGAACAGGCAGCGCAAGCCTTGGGCATGCTGGCGCGGCCGCGCCGAACCGGCGCAGCCGGTTCCTCTCCCGCAAGGCGGGAGAGGTAAGGTGAGGGGCTGCCTTCGCGGCCGACTCCCGCTAAGAACACACCATGAACTCTCTCCTGATCGTCGCCGCGCTCGGCCTGATCCTCGCCGCCATCGGCTTTGCCTGGGCGTTGATGGAGCGGGCGCGGACCAACCGCGCCGAGGCGCGCGCGTGGCAGCTGCAGGACGCCGCGGCCCGCGTGAAGGTGATCGAGGAGATGGGCGCCAAGAACGCGGCCCTGCTGCAGGGCGAGGCCGCCAGCGCGATCGCCGAACAGGTGCTGAAGCGGGCCGACGAGACCTTCCACAATCGCGAGCAGCTCGCCCAGGCGCGGCTGGAGGCCCAGCTGAAGCCGGTGGCCGAGACCCTGGCCAAGTTCCAGGAACAGGTGGTCGCCGTCGAGAAGGCGCGCGCCGAGGACACCGGCGGCCTGAAGGCGCAGATCTCGGCCCTGATGGCCGCCTCGGCCGCCACCCAGGACGAGACCCGCAAGCTCTCCTCGGCCTTGCGCCGTGGGGCGGGCGTCCAGGGCCGCTGGGGCGAACAGACCCTGCGCAACGTGCTGGAGGCCGCGGGCCTCTCCAAGCACTACGACTTCGCCGAACAGACCTCGACCGACACCGAGGAGGGCCGCCGTCGCCCCGACGTCACCGTGCGCCTGCCGGGTGGGGCGGTGTTCGTGATCGACGCCAAGTGCTCGCTGAACGCCTTCCTGGAGGCGCAGGACGCCGCCGAGGACGGCGCGCGCGAGGCCGCCTACGCGCGCCACGCCCAGAGCGTCCGCGCCCACATCCAGGGCCTGTCGGCCAAGGCCTATTGGGACCAGTTCACCGCCTCGCCCGATTTCGTGGCCATGTTCATCCCCGGCGACAGCTTCCTGGCCGCCGCCCTGGAGCGGGCGCCCGAGCTGATGACCGAAGCCATGGACCGCCGGGTGCTGGTGGTGACGCCGACCACCCTGTTCGCGCTCTGCAAGGCCGTGGTCTACGGCTGGCGGGTCGAGGAGCAGGCGGCCAACGCCCAGGAGATCGTCAAGCTGGGGCGCGAGCTCTACAAGCGCCTGGCGGTGATGGGCGGCCACACGGCCTCGGTGGGCAAGGCGCTGGAGGCGGCGGTGACCCGCTACAACGCCTTCGTGGGCTCGCTGGAGACCCAGGTCATGACCCAGGCGCGCCGCTTCGAGGACCTCAAGGTCGACCACGAGGGCAAGGATCTGCCCGAACTCCCGCCGGTCGAGACCGGCGTGCGGCCCCTGGCCAAGCTGGCCGCCGCGCCTGAAGGCGCCCCTGCCGTGCGCCTGGCTTCGGGCGGCGAGGGCTGACGCAAACCTCCGCTCGTCCCGGCGAACGCCGGGATCCAGATCTTAAGGCTCTGAGCTGGTGGCCTTTGAACGCAGAGATCGCGGAGGTCTCGCGGAGGTCGCAGAGAGGCCCTGCCCTCCGCGATCTCTGCGTCTTCCTCTGTGATCTCCGCGTTAAGAGGGGGACGGATCGCGGATCGCCCAGCCATGGGATCTGGGTCCCGGCGTTCGCCGGGATGAGTGGAACGGGTTGGCGCCTTGCCTAAGCGACTCCCGCCGGCGCCGCCTCATCGCCTTGACGCTCGCCGGGGCCTCGCCTACCTCAATGAAACCATGGCCCTGCGTGAAATCCTCGTCGTCCCGAACCCCGTCCTGAAACAGGTCTCGACCCCGGTCGAGACGGTGGATGACGACCTGCGCAAGCTGATGGACGACATGCTGGAGACCATGTACGCGGCGCCCGGCATCGGCCTGGCCGCGATCCAGGTCGGCGTGCCCAAGCAGGTGATCGTCATGGACCTCGCCCGGCAGGACGAGGAGCCGCAGCCCCGCTACTTCGTCAATCCGGAGATCCTGTGGGCCTCCGAGGAGACCGCTCCTTACGAGGAGGGCTGCCTGTCGATCCCCGAGATCTATGACGAGGTCGAGCGGCCGGCCAAGGTGAAGCTCCGCTATCTGGACTACAACGGCAAGGAAGTGGTCGAGGAGGCCGAGGGCCTCTACGCCGTCTGCATCCAGCACGAGATGGACCACCTGAAGGGCGTGCTGTTCATCGACTATCTGTCGCGCCTGAAGCGCGACCGCGCCGTCGCCAAGGTCAAGAAGCAGGCCAAGGCCGCTTAGGGCGCTATTTCGGGGACAGGTTGATCAATTCGTCGGCCCGCCGGCGCGAAGATCGATGTCCGCGAGGCGAATTGATCAACCTGTCCCCGAAATGGCCTCCAGCCCGACGCAACGGGGGCGAGCCACGGGGAGACACGGCGTCCCTGGAACTCGCCCCGACCGGGCCCCCACCCGATCCCGAGGTCGTCGGCGCATGTCCGCCGCCGTCGGCCGTCGCTGTCGCTGGCCCGATCCGGGCCGCGAGACGGCGGCTCGGTTAGCACCGTTCCTCGCACGAGACCGATGGTCTTTTCTGGTACGGTGAGGCATCTAAGGACAAGCTTAGGTGTCAAGGGCCCGACCTAGAGGTGTTGTGACTTGAGTGCGTCGGGCGAGGCCCCAAGACCCGGGGAGAACTATTCGGAGGGCCGCATCCAGGCCCTGCGCGGCCATCCGCGGATGGGTGACGCCCTGCGCCACTCGGTCCTGCGATCGATCGCCTTCTACCACGACCACCCGGTGATGCACCGGAACCTGAAGGACGTCAGCCGCTTCGCGCTCGGCGCGATCGCGCTCTATCTCGACGCGACGGGCGGTCTCACCCACCGGCGGCTGCGCGAGTTGTCGGGCCAGTCCGGCATCATCAGCACGGGGGCGGCCACGGCGCTGCTGCTGCGCCTGCGGCTCATCGGCTACGTGATGGCGGCCGAGGTCCTGCCGAGCGGCGCGACCAAGCTCTATCGGCCCACCGAGACCATGACCAACGCCTATCGGGAGCGGATGAAGATCGAGCTCGAGGCCTGCGCCATGGTCGACGAGACGGTGCTCTCGGTCCTGCAGCGCCTGGAGGAGCCCGGCGTCTTCCAGAGCATGATGGCGGTGCTCGGTCTCGATTCGGTCACCGCCGCCGGCAACCCGCATCCGGAGGCGCGCGCGCTCGACCGCCTGTCCCTGCGCACCGCCGGGCTGATGATCCTTTTCCAGCTGATGGCCGACGCCGACCAGGGCGGCGCCTTCCCGCCGGTGGGCGAGGTCGATGTCTCGGTCGCCGCCCTGGCCCGCCGCTACGAGGTCTCGCGCAGCCACGTGCTCACCATCCTGCGCGAGGCGGAGGACTGGGGGATGATCCGCCGTCTGGGCGAGGGCCGCTGGCGGCTGGAGCCGGAGCTCGGCAAGGTGTTCTCGACCTTCTACGCCGTGATCTATCTGGGCATGGTCAAGGCCGCCCGGGCCGAGCGCGCGGGTCAGGCCAGCGAGCGCCGCAGGACCTGATCGGCTACTTCTTGGCCGCCGCGTCCGCCTTGGCCTTGGCCTTGGCCTCCGCGGCGCTCTGCTTGGCGTTGGCGGCCGCGGTCTTGGCCGCATCGCCGGCCTTGTCCGCGGCCTTGGCGGCGGCGTCGCCGGCCTTGTCGGCTGCTTCGGCGGTGGCCGCAGCCGTGGCGCTGGCGGCTTCGGAGGCTGCGGTCTTCACGTCGGAGCCGACCGCCTTCATCTCGGGACTGCTGGCCGCATCCTTGGCGGCGTCGCCGACCTTGCCGGCGGCGGCCTTGGCGTCGGCCTGGGTCTTTTCCTGGGTCGCCTTGGTGCAGGCGGCGGTCGCGAGGCTGGCCAGCACGAGGGTCAGGACCACGGACTTGCGCATTGGGCTCTCCTTCTGGGGCGGTGCAGATAACGGCTCCGCTTGCTGGCGGTTCCTTTGGGGCGTCCGGACCGCTAAACCCCGCCCATGCGCATCGCCTTCCTGGGAACGCCGGACTTCGCCGCCACCTGCCTCGCCGCCCTGATCGCGGCGGGCCATGAGATCGCGGCCGTCTATTCCCAGCCGCCGGCCCCGCGCGGCCGGGGCCAGGAGCTGAAGCCCTCACCGACCCATGCCCTGGCCCAGAGCCACGGCTTGATGGTGCGCACGCCCGCGTCCATGCGTGACCCGACCGAGATCGAGGCTTTCGCGGCCCTCCATCTCGACGCGGCCGTCGTGGTCGCGTTCGGCCAGATCCTGCCCGCCGCCGTGCTCGACGCGCCGGCCAGGGGCGCCTTCAACCTGCACGCCTCCCTGCTGCCGCGCTGGCGGGGCGCCGCGCCGATCCAGCGGGCGATCATGGCCGGCGACAAGGTCACGGGCGTCGAGGTCATGCGCATGACCGAGGGCCTGGACGAGGGCCCGGTCCTGGCGACCGAGACCCTGCGCATCGACGCCCTGGAGACGGCCGGCACGCTGCACGACCGCCTGGCCGAGGCGGGCGCGGACCTGCTGGTCCGCACCCTGGCCGCCGTCGCGCGCGGCGAGGCCGTCGAAACGCCCCAGGCCGAGGAGGGCGCGACCTACGCCAAGAAGATCAGACCCAAGGAGGCGCGGCTCGACTGGTCCAAGCCGGCCGCGGAGCTCGACCGCAAGATCCGAGGCTTGTCGCCGTTCCCCGGCGCCTGGTTCGAGGCCCAGACCGAAAAGGGGCCGGTGCGGATCAAGGCCCTGCTGTCGCGCCTGGAGGACGCCGACGGCGTCCCGGGCGTCGCGCTGGACGACGGCCTGCTGATCGGAACGGGCGAGGGCGCGGTGCGCCTGCTGCGGGTCCAGCGCGAGGGCAAGGGGCCGCAGGACGCCGAGGTCTTCCTGCGCGGCTTCCCAGCGCCGATGGGGACGCACTTCCTCTGATGCCCCGCTACCGCCTGACGATCGAATATGACGGCCGGCCCTATAAGGGCTTCCAGGCCCAGGACGGCCTGCCTAGCGTGCAGGGTGCGGTGGAGCGGGCGGTGAAGGCCTTCTGCGGCCAGGACCTGCGCCTGCAGGCCGCCGGGCGCACCGACACCGGCGTCCACGCCACGGGCCAGGTGATCCATCTCGACCTGGAGAAGGCCTGGCCGGTCGAGACCGTGCGCAACGCGCTCAACGCCCACCTGATCGAGGAGGCCGTGGTGGTGCTGGACGCCGCGGTGGCGGAGGGCGACTGGCATGCGCGGTTCTCGGCGACCGAGCGGCGCTATCTCTACCGAATCCTGAACCGCTGGGCGCCGCCGGGCCTCGACCGGGGCCGGGTGTGGCATGTGAAGAAGCCGCTGGACGCCGAGGCCATGCACCACGCCGCCCAGGTCCTGGTCGGCCACCACGACTTCACCACCTTTCGCGACCTGCAGTGCCAGGCGAAGTCGCCGATGAAGACGCTCGATCTCGCCCGCGTCAGCCGGGTCGGCGAGGAGGTGCATCTGGAGTTCGCCTCGCGCTCCTTCCTGCACCGCCAGGTCCGGTCGATGACCGGCACCCTGGCCGAGGTCGGGATCGGCCGCTGGAGCGCCGCCGACGTGAAGGCCGCCCTGGAGGCGCGCGACCGCACGGCCTGCGGGCCCGTGGCGCCGGCCGAGGGGCTCTATCTGACGGGCGTGGCCTACGCCGCCGCGAATTCCGCGAAGTAGCGGGCGATCAGGCGTTCATAGACCGCCTGCAGCTTGACGATCTCGTCGACCGGCGTGCGCTCGTCGACGGCGTGCATGGTCTTGCCGACCAGGCCCAGCTCCACCACCGGGCACAGGTCGCGGATGAAGCGGGCGTCCGAGGTGCCGCCGGTGGTCGACAGCTCCGGCGGGCGGCCGGCCACGTCGCGGACGGCGGCGGCGATCAGGTCGGTGAAGGGGCCGGGCTCGGTGAGGAAGGCTTCGCCGCTGATCGACGGCTTGACGATCACGTCGCCCTGAAAACCCTCGTTCGCGGTGCGCGCCTCTTCGGCGATCCAGTCGGCCAAGCCCTGGCCCTTGTGGTTCGGATTGAAGCGGATGTTCAGCCGCGCCTTGGCCGTGGCCGGGATCAGGTTGGTGGTCGGGTTGCCGACATCGACCGTGGTGACTTCCAGGTTCGAGGGCTGGAAGCCGAGATAGCCCTGGTCAAGCTCGGTCTCGGTCAGGTGGGCCAGCAGGGCGATCAGCACCGGGATCGGGTTGGCCGCGCGGTGCGGGTAGGCCACGTGGCCCTGCACGCCCTCGACCACGATCTCGACATTGATCGAGCCGCGGCGGCCGATCTTGACCATGTCGCCGAAGGCCTCGGCGCTGGTCGGCTCGCCGACGATGCAGTGGTCGATGACCTCGCCTTCCGTCTTCAGGGCCTCGACGACCATCTTCGTGCCGTGGGTGGCCACGCCCTCCTCGTCGCCGGTGATCAGGAAGGACAGCGAGCCCTTCACCTCCCCGGCGGCGATGGCCTTGGCGGCCGCCGCGGCGAAGGCGGCGATGGCGCTCTTCATGTCGGCCGCCCCGCGCCCGATTAGCACGCCGTCGACGATCTCGGCGGCGAAGGCCTCCTGGCTCCAGGCGCCGGCGTCGCCCACCGGCACCACGTCGGTATGGCCGGCGAAGCAGAGGTTCGGCCGCGCGGTCCCATAGCGGGCGTAGAGGTTCTCGATCTCGCCGAACTTCATCCGGCGGCAGGCGAAGCCCAGGCCTTCTAGGGTCTGCTGGACGATGTCCATGGCGCCCGCGTCGGCGGGGGTGACCGAGGGGCGTCGGATGAGCTCCTGGGTCAGCTTGACCGGGTCAATCAATCTTGTCCTCTCGGGCCGGAAACCTAAGTCTGGCGTGTCCTAGACCGGAACCGCCCCATGCCCAAGATCGATATCGCCGCCGCGCCGACCAAGCACGGGACCGGCTATCCGCCGCCGCATGACGCGCCGTGCCTCGACCGCAAGCGCTGGCGGCTCGGCGATGCGGCGGGGCTGACCCAGTTCGGCGTGAATCTCCAGCGGCTGGCGCCCGGCGTCTGGTCCAGCCAGCGGCACTGGCATTCGGCCGAGGACGAGTTCGTCTATGTGCTTGAGGGCGAGGTCGTGCTGGTCACCGACGAGGGCGAGCAGGTGATGCGCGCCGGCGACTGCGCGGGCTTCCCCGCCGGTCAGCCCAACGGCCACCACCTGCAGAACCGCTCCGACCGCGAGGCCGTGCTGCTGGAGGTGGGCGCGCGCCGCCCTGACGTGGACACCTGCGAGTATCCGGACATCGACATGGCCATGGATGCGGCGGGCGATTTCGTCCACCGCGACGGCGCACCCTACGGCGTGCGCTCGATCAGCCGCTGAATTCTCGCCGGGGTGAGCGGTGGAGAGGTCAGCGCGGATCGCGCAGATAGATCACCTGCGGCCGGTTGGCGCTGATCAGGTGGCCGAGCACGAAGCCCACGAACAGGGCCGCGCCCAGCGCCGCGTAGGGCCGCTCGCGCACGACCTCGACTCCCTGGGCGCTGCGCTTGACCGCCTCGGCGCGGGCGGTCTTCAGCGCCGCCTTGGCCTTGACCATGGCGGCCTCGGCCCTCACGTCGAACTTGGCCTTGGCTTCCCGCAGCGCGGCGGCGGTGACGTCGGTCAACGGGCGCTCGCCCGCCTCGACATTGACGGGATGCGGGCGCGCGGAGGTGTCGGCGATGGTGTCGGCGGCGTCTTGGATCGTGGCGGGCATGGGACATCTCCTCGGCGGGCGGGATCGCCAGCCGCTAGGATAACCCGGACCTCGGCCGTCGGGTTGCGGATCAGTCGCGCAGGAGTTCGTTGATCGAGGTCTTCGAGCGGGTGCGCTCGTCGACCGTCTTCATGATCACCGCGCAGTAGGTCGAGGGCATGCCCTCGTGCGGGCTGGGCCGGCTGCCCGACATGATCACCGAATAGGGCGGCACCTCGCCGGTGGTCACCACGCCGGTTTTGCGGTCGATGATCGGGGTGGTCGAGGTCAGGTAGACGCCCATGGAGAGCACGCTGCCCTCGCGCACGATCACGCCTTCCGCCACTTCCGAACGGGCGCCGATGAAGCAGTTGTCCTCGATGATGGTCGGGTTGGCCTGCAGGGGCTCCAGCACGCCGCCGATGCCCGCGCCGCCGGACAGGTGCACGTTCTTGCCGATCTGGGCGCAGGAGCCGACCGTGGCCCAGGTGTCGACCATGGTGCCCTCGTCGACATAGGCGCCGATGTTCACGAACGACGGCGTCATCACCACGCCCTTGGCGATGAAGGCGCCCTTGCGCACCACGCAGCCCGGGACGGCGCGGAAGCCGGCGGCCTCGAAGCGGGCGGCGTCCCAGCCGCTGAACTTCGACGGCACCTTGTCCCAGTAGGGGCCGGGCGCGGGCGCCTCGACCAGCTGGTTCGGGTTCAGGCGGAAGGACAGCAGGATCGCCTGCTTGGCCCATTGGTGCGTGGTCCAGACGCCGTCGTCGCCGCGGCTGGCGACGCGCAGGGTCCCGGCGTCCAGGCGCTCGATGATCTCGTTCACCGCCTCGCGCACCGCGCCCTTGGTCCCGGTGTTGATCGCGTCGCGGTCTTCCCAGGCGGCTTCGATCACGGACTTCAGGTCTTGAGACATCAGGCGGCTTCCTTCAGGCGCGCGTGGTTGAGGAACGGCGCGAGCTTATGGGTCTTGTAGTCGACATAGTCCGCCTCGGTCCCGCGGGCGCGGGGGCCGACCAGGACGGTGGTCATGCCGAGGTCCTTGGCGGGCTTCAGGTTCTTCACCGAGTCCTCGAAGAAGGCGGTGGTCTTCGGGTCCATGCCGTGGGCGTCGATCATCCGCTGGAAGCCCAGCGGATCGGGCTTGGGCGCGTAGCCGAACGAGTGGATGTGGAACACCTCGTCGAACAGGTGGGTCAGGCCGAGCCTCGCCATCACGCGCTCGGCGTGCCGATCGTCGGCGTTGGTGAAGACGAAGCGGCGGCCCGGCAGCTTGGCCAGCGCCACCAGCAGCTCCGGATCTTCGACCAGGGCTTCCAGCGACAGGTCGTGGTGCAGGGCGAAGAAGTCCTTGGGATCGACCCCGTGATTGCGGATCAGGCCGGTCAGGGTCAGGCCGTGCTCCGCATAGTACTTCTTCTGCAGGGCGAAGGCCTCGTCGTTCGGCAGGCCGGTCACCTTCTCCACGAACTCGGTCATCTTCGACTCGAACTGGGTCATGAAGCCCGACTCTTCAGGATAGAGGGTGTTGTCGAGGTCGAAGAGCCAGGTGTCGACGTATGAGAGGTCGGGGGTCATCGGGTGATGAGCGTCCCAGACCCGTGCTCGGTGAACAGCTCGACCAGCATGGCGTGGGCGCGGCGTCCGTCCAGGATGACGACGGCCTCGACCCCGGCCTCGACCGCGGCGATGGCGGTCTCCAGCTTGGGGATCATGCCGCCGGACGCGACGCCGGACGCGATCGCGCCGCGGGCCTCGGCCACGCTCAGCTCGCGGATCAGCTCGCCGTCGGCGCCCAGCACGCCCGCCACGTCGGTCAGGAGCAGCATGCGCTTGGCCTTCAGCGCGCCGGCCAGGGCGCCGGCCACGGTGTCGGCGTTGATGTTGTAGGTCTGGCCGTCCTCGGCCACGCCGATCGGCGCGATCACCGGGATGTAGTCGTGCTCGGCCGAGATCAGCCCCTGGATCAGCTGAGGGTCGATCTTGGTGGGTTCGCCCACGAAACCCAGGTCGACGGCCTGCTCGATCTGGCTGTCGGGGTCCTTCTTGGTGCGGGTCGCCTTCTCGACGGTGATCAGCCGGGCGTCCTTGCCGGACAGGCCCACGCCGCGCACGTCGGCCTCGGCGCCGGCGAGCGTGATCCAGTTGGCGATCTCCTTGTTGATGGCGCCCGACAGCACCATCTCGGCGACCTCCATGGTGGCCTCGTCGGTCACCCGCAGGCCATCGATGAAGGTCGATTTCACGCCGGCCTTGTCCAGCATGCGCGAGATCTGCGGCCCGCCGCCGTGCACCACGACCGGATGCAGGCCGAGCAGCTTCAGCAGGACGGCGTCGGCGGCGAACAGCTTCGCCGTCTCCTCCTGGCCCATGGCGTGGCCGCCATATTTGATGACCACGGTCTCGCGGTCGTACTGCTGGATGTAGGGCAGGGCCTCGGCGAGCGTCTTCGCGGTCGCCCAGCCCTGTTCCTCGGCTTGCGTCTCGCTCACGATCTGGGCCTCCACACGTTCGGAGCGCTCCGATAGCGGACGCCGGCCCCCCTGTCACGCACGCGACTGCCCGTTCGCGCGGGCTCGACGCCAAGCGGGACCGTGCTAGCTTCGCGCCAAATTTTCAGTCTCGGGAGTATTCATGCGCTTCTCCGCCCTTCTCGCCGCCGCCTCGCTCGCGGTCCTCGCCACGGCCGCCGACGCCAAGAC
>CAMFHW010000060.1 GCA_945952175.1 uncultured Phenylobacterium sp.
GGTGAAGCCCTCGCCGGTCAGGCTCGACATGTAGGCGATCAGGCAGGTGCCGGCGAAGCCGGAGGCGACGTTGTCGACCCCGATCACCAGCGACAGGGCCCAGAGCTGCGGGCCCTGGGTGGCGAGCCAGGCGAACATCAGGTTGCACAGGGGCACGGCGAAGGCGCCGATGATCAAGGCCCGCATGAGGCCGAGTCGGGCCACCGCGAAGCCGCCCAGGCCGACGCCGGCCACGCTCATCACCACGCCCAGCACCTTGCGGACCTCGGCGATCTGCAGCTTCTCGAAGCCGAGGTCGAGGTAGAACGGGTTCATGATGTTGAGCACGAAATCGCTCAGCCGGTAGACGCAGATCAGGGCCAGGATCAGGCCGGCGGAACGGCCGTAGCGGCCGAAGAAATTGGCCAGGGGCTCACCCAGCGCCACGCCGAGATAGCGGCCGGGCAGGGTGCGCGCGCCGGGGATCGGCAGGGCCGCCAGCACGATCACGGCGCCGCCGATCAGCACCCCGCAGAGCTGGGCGAAGACGCCGTAGGGCTTGGCGGTCCAGGCCGCCTTCAGGGTCGCCGCGGCGTCCGGGAAGCCGAGGCCCGAGACGATGCCCGACAGCAGGCCGGCATTGCCCGCCAGGCCGGAGCCCAGGGCCAGGCCGCCCAGGACGAAGAGCGCCAGGCGCGCCAGCCATTCGACCAGGTCGCGCGCGGGCGAGATGGTCACCCCGTCGGTGGGGATCGGCCGCATGACGTGCTGGGCCTCGCGCGGGGCGCCCAGGACGCCCAGGACGCCGAACAGCATCAGCCCGGCCATCAGGCCGTAGGACAGGTTCCAGCCGGCGTATTCGGAGAGGGTCAGGGGGACCACGCCGGCCACGATCATGGCGATGCGGTAGCCCCACTGGTAGGCGGCGGCCATGGCGCCCTGTTTCTCGCTGGCGGCGGCCTCGATGCGCCAGGCGTCGATGACGATGTCCTGGGTGGCCGAGACGAAGCCCACGAAGACCGCCGCGGCGGCCATCCAGCCCAGGGCCGCGCGCGGGTCGGCGGCGGCGATCAAGACCAGGCCCAGCATGACCAGGGCCTGGCAGACCAGCATCCAGGAGCGGCGGTGGCCGAGGCGCGGCGTCAGGACGGGGATGGCCACGCGGTCGACCAGCGGCGCCCAGAGGAACTTCAGCGAATAGGCCAGGGTCGCCAGGCCGAAGAAGGCGATCACCTCGAGGCTCAGACCCGCGTCGCGCAGCCAGGCCGACAGGGTGTCGAAGATCAGCAGGTTCGGCAGGCCCGAGGCGAAGCCGAGCGCCAGCATGACCAGGGCGCGCCGCTCCCCATAGACGGCCAGGGCGGCGAGCACGCTCTTCTTCTCGGCGGGTTCGGGGGTGGTCATTCGCTAGCCGGGGGCGCTCCGCGCGGGGCCGAGCGCCGACCGCGTCAGGCGAGCTTGGCGCGCGCCGCGGCCTCCGTCCAGCCGCCCCGCTTGAGCTGGGCGAGCACCCGGCGCAGGGCGTCGGCGCCCAGCGGCTTCACCAGGAAATCCTCCATGCCGGCCTCCAGGCAGGCGTGGCGGTCCTCTTCGAAGACATTGGCGGTGAGCGCCACGACCGGCGTGTCGATGCCGAGGCCGCGGATCCGTCGCGTGGCTTCCAGGCCCGACATGCCGGGCATGCGCATGTCCATCAGGATCAGGTCGTAGGCGCCGATGGCGAGCGCGGCGAGCGCCTCCTGGCCGCCGGCCGCTTGGTCGACCTGACAGCCTTCGCGGGTCAGCAGGGTGCGGGCGAGCAGGGCGTTGATGGCGTTGTCCTCGACCAGCAGCACCCGTGCGCCGGGGGCGGTGGCGGCGGCCACCCGTTCGTCCTCGGCGGCCTTGACCTGGTCCGCGCCGGCCGCGGCCAGCACCCGCTCGGCCAGGGAGACGGGGCGCAGGGGCTTGATCAGGTAGCCGGCGAAGCCCTGGTCGCGATAGCCGTCGATGCGCCCGCGCGCCTCGGGGGTCAGCAGGATCAGCGAGGGGCGACCGTCCGGCGGGCCCTTGGGCTCCAGGGCGTGGTCGACCAGCAGCACCTCGGCTTGCGGAATCGCGGCGGCGTCGCGGGCGACCAGCGCCTTGCCGCCCAGGGCCTCGACCTGCAGGCGCGCCGCTTCGGCGACCGCCGGATTGGCGGACAGGACGCCGACGGTGCGGCCGGCCAGACGCGGGGCGGCCGCGCGGCGACGCCAGGCGAGCCGGGCCTCCATCCAGAAGGCCGCGCCACCGCCGGGCGCCTCGTCGACCCCGACCTCGCCGTCCATGACCAGGGCGAGCGTACGGGCGATGGCGAGGCCCAGGCCCGCCCCGCCGAGCTGGACACCGTCATGCGCCGGGTCGGACTGGGCGAAGGCCTCGAAGATGCGGGCGCGGTCGGCCTGCGGCACGCCGGGACCGGTGTCGGAGACGGTGAAGCGCAGGCGGTCAGGGCCGGCCTCGGCGACCGTGACCAGCACGCCGCCCTGCTTGGTGAACTTGATGGCGTTGCCGGCGAAGTTCAGCAGCACCTGGCGCAGGCGGCCCTCGTCGGCCTCGATGGCGCCGATATGGGCGGGCGCCGCCCAGGCGATCTCCAGCCCCTTCTCCTGGGCGCGCGGCGCCAGGAGTTCGCAGACCCCGCGCAACAGGTCCTCGGCGGCGAAGCGGGCGGGGTGCAGCTCGACGCGCGTGGCGCCCAGCTTGGCGAAGTCCAGCAGGTCGTTGACCAGGCCCAGCAGATGCTCGCCGCTCTCGCGCAGGGCGGCGACATAGCTCTTCTGCTCCTCGGTGAGCGCGGTGCCCTCCAGCAGCCGCGCCATGCCCAGCACGCCGTTCAGCGGGGTGCGGAACTCATGGCTCAGGGCGGCCAGTTGTTCGGCGCCGACGCGGGCGGCTTCGGCGGGGGGCGAGGGGCGATCGACCATGGCCGCCAACCTAGGGTCGGGCGGCTTAACAGCGGGTCAAGCGTGGCCTTGGCCTAGGCGTCGCCGGACTTGGCCATCTCGCGGGCGAGCGCGATCAGGGCGTGGCGGGCCGGCGTGCGTTCGATCTCGGCGAAGGCTTCCAGCAGTTCCTGGGCGCCGGGCACGGACAGGGAGCGCAACAGGGCCTCGGCCTCGCTGCCGCCCTCGCTCTCCTCGCCCACCAGCCAGCCGACCGAGGTGTCGAGCGCCGACGCCACGGCCACCAGCATGGAGCCCGAGACGCGGTTCGCGCCGCGCTCATATTTCTGCACCTGCTGGAAGGTGACGCCGATCTTCGCGGCAAGAGCGCCCTGGCTGAGATTCAGCGACTTGCGCCGCAGCCGAACGCGCGCTCCGATGGCGACGTCCACGGGGTCCGGGCCAGTTGCGTCATCAAATGCCAATGGGAGTCGCTCCAAGATGTCACATGCGACAATTGCGTTCTCACGCATTAACCATTGAGTCTAGACGCCTCAGTGCGCGAGCCGCTAGCGTGTTCAGCCTATGCGCGAGGGGCGGGACATGAGCGATGATCCTGTCGAACGACTGACACAACGAGAGCGGGAGTGCCTGCGCCTCGTTGATCGCCACCTCAGTTCAAAGCAGATCGCCCGTGAACTTGGCATGTCCAAGACCTCGGTCGACACCTATTGCGACCGCGCCCGGCGAAAGCTTGGCGCGGGGGACCGCTACCAGGCCGCGCGCCTGCTGGCCGAGCACGACCGCCGTGTCCTGATCGTGTCAGGACATGATCCGATCAGGACAGACAGCCCGCCCCCGCCAGGTCTCCATGAGGACGAACATGGAGATTTCGATCATGGGCGACTGGGTGAAGAACCTGATGGAGGACTTGCCGCCGGCGGCCAATTCGAACCACAGCGACGGCCACGGGTCGGGCGCGAGATCGGCGGTGCGCCGGGCGGTGGCCCTGAGGCGCGAGGTCGAGAGGTTCGAGGCGCGCTGGCCGGAGCCCCCGGCGGGCGAGGCCCAGGTTCCGGGCTTTTCCTGGAACCAGCTCGAACGGCAACTCGCGGACCTGACGGATACGCCGATGAAGGCGGCCATGGCCCGCGACCTGGTGTCGGCCACCCGCAAGATGGCGCGGTTCAAGCCATCGGAAATGGTGCTGCGCGAAATCCTCTGCCTGACCTGGGCCTTGCTGGACGAAGGATTCCAGCCGGACCTGGACCCGGCGCCGGGGGAGGGGCCGGCCGACATGCCCTAGGCCCTCTCGCGCGACTTGGCGCGGTCGGCCTGATCGCCATCGTCTCGGCGCTTGCGTTCGGGGCGGTGCTGGCGGGCCTCCACGCCCTCAAGGATCTCGTCTAGCCCCACCCGGGGCGCGGCCGATCCCAATCATAACAACCCCGCATCAACGCGCGGCCTTGGGGGCCGCGTGCAGGAGAAGAGTCATGCTCAAGCAACGCCGTCTGATCGCCGACCAGGTCGCCGCCAGCCTGTTCGAGGCCGAGGCCGCCATCGACATCGCGCTCGCCAAGACCGCCCACCTCGCCGGCGTCATGCCGGGCCTGCGCCGCGACGCTGGCCTCTCGGCGCTGATCGGCCAGGACGCCGTCGAGCGCGCCAGCGAAGCCTTCGCCGCCCTGGCGCTCGCCCGCCGGTCCATCGTCGAGACGCACAAGGAACTCAGCACCGCTCAGAAGCAGATGGGCCTGGGCGCGGTGATGTATGGGGACGAGGGTACGAAGCCCCCTTCGCTTTCCGCGGAGCCGGGACGCGCGATCCGGGCGGTCGGGAACGATCGCGCGGCTTAGTTGTCGTCCGCAGGCCAGCTCTGGCAGTATTGGGACCCTCAGCCTGCTGGGGGTCCCTTGTTCGTCAATCAACTGCCTCAGCTGATCTGGCGCGCGGCCTTGCTGTCGACGTGCCTGTTCGCGTTCTGGAAAGGCCGATGGCCGGAGCGCTCCGTCGCCGTCTGTTTCCTTCTGGCGTCTTTCTCCTCGCCCCTGGTGCTGAACACGCGAGATTGGCTGGATCCACAATGGGGCGTCCTGATCGTCGACGGCGCGCTGCTCGTCGCGCTCCTGATCGCGACTCTTCGGACCAATCGCGTCTGGATCCTGTTCGCCACGGCCTTCCAGTTGCTGAGCGTGGTCATCCATGTCGCCATGGCGGTCGACCATAGCGTCGCCCCGCTGCCCTACAGGCGGGGTCTGGTGATTTGGAGCTACATGACCCTCGTCGCGCTAGCCGTCGGCACCTGGCAGGTGTCACGCAAACCCTTACGCCCCGACTGACGCCATGGCCCCCGCCCGCCGGTAGATCAGCGCCTCGGCCACATGGACCCGCCGGATCGGTCCGGAGCCCTCCAGGTCGGCGATGGTGCGGGCCAGGCGCAGGGTGCGGGTCCAGCCGCGCGCGGTGAGGCCGCCCGCCTCGGCCGCCTTGGTGAGCAGGGCCCGGGCCGGCGGATCGAGTTCGGCGATCTCCTCCAGCCAGGCGCCCTCGGCGCGGGCGTTCAGGCTCGCGGCGCCGTCGCGTTCGGAGGTCCGGGCGCGTTCGGCCTGCAGGTCGCGCGCAGCGGCGACGCGCGCGGCCGCCTCCGCCGTGCCCTCGGCCGGCGCCGGCAGGGCGAGGTCGGCGGCGGTGACCGGCGGAACCTCGATCTGCAGGTCGATGCGGTCCATGAACGGGCCCGAGACCTTGGCCTGGTAGTCGAGCTGGCAGCGCGGCGCCCGCCCGCAATGGCCGCGCCCGGCCCCGCCATGACCGCACTTGCAGGGGTTCTCGGCGGCGATCAGCTGGAAGCGCGCCGGGTAACGGACGTGGGCGTTGGCTCGGGCGACCACCACCTCGCCGGTTTCGAGGGGTTGGCGGAGCGAATCCAGGGCCTGTGATCCGAACTCGGGCAGTTCGTCCAGGAACAGCACCCCGTTGTGCGCGAGGGAGACCTCGCCCGGCTTCACCCGGATGCCGCCGCCGGTCAGGGCGGCCATGGTCGCCGAATGGTGCGGGGCGCGGAACGGCCGGGCGCGGGTGAGCTCGCCCTTCGCGATCAGTCCGGCCACGGAATGGATCATCGAAGTCTCGAGCAGTTCGGACGACGACAGGGGCGGCAGCAGGCCCGGCAGGCGCGCCGCCATCATCGACTTGCCGGAGCCGGGCGGGCCGATGAACAACAGGTTGTGGCCGCCGGCCGCGGCGATCTCCAGGGCGCGCTTGGCGTTCTCCTGGCCCTTGACGTCCTTCAGGTCGGGAACCGGCCCGCCCTCGATCACCTTGCCGGGATCGGGCGGCGACAGGGTCTGGGTTCCGCGGAAATGGTTGACCAGCGAGATCAGCGAGGGGGCGGCCAGGACCCGCGTCTCGCCCGCCCAGGCCGCTTCCGGGCCGCAGGCCTCCGGGCAGATCAGGCCGAGCCCCAGCCCACCCGCCGCCACGGCCGCCGGCAGGGCGCCCGCCGCCGCCACGATCCGTCCGTCCAGGGAGAGTTCGCCCATCGCCGCCCAGTCGGACAGCACGTCGGGCGGAATCACCCCCATGGCCGCCATCACCGCCAGCGCGATCGGCAGGTCGTAGTGGCTGCCCTCCTTGGGCAGGTCGGCCGGGGCCAGGTTGCAGATGATCCGGCGGCCGGGCAGGGCGAGGCCCAGGCCCGCGAAGGCCGCCCGTACACGTTCCCTGCTCTCGCCCACCGCCTTGTCACCCAGTCCGACCACGACGAAGGCGAACTCGCCGGCCGTGAGCTGGACCTCGACATCGACCGGGCGCGCCTCGACGCCCTGGAACGCCACCGTGACGACGCGCGCCGCCATGCTCCGAAAACCCCCGCCCAGCCCGAAACTATCCACAAGCCCAGCACGGCCCGCGGGTCGGATCAAGAACAAAAATAGAACTTTTCAGGAAGATGAGACGTTTCCGTGACTTGCAGCCACGGCTTGAAGTGACAAGCTAGGCCTTGGCGCGGATCGCTTCAATCCGTTCCCACATCACCTCGGTGGCGTCGACGCCGGTGAAGCGCTTGAGCGCGCGGGCCCCGGTCGGCGAGGTGACGTTGATCTCGGTCAGGTAGTCGCCGATCACGTCGATCCCGACGAACAGCAGGCCGCGCCGCTTCAGCTCCGGGCCGATGATGGCGCAGAGCTCCTTGTCGCGGGCGGTCAGCTCGACCGCCTCGGCTCGGCCGCCGACCGCGAGGTTGGAGCGGATCTGGCCGGCGTTGGGAACGCGGTTCACCGCCCCCACGGGCTCGCCGTCGACCAGCAGGATGCGCTTGTCGCCCTTCACCACGGCCGGGATGAACTTCTGGGCGATCACCGGCTCGCGGCCGATCATGCGGTGCAGGTCCAGCAGGGCGTCGAGATTGGGGTCGTCGGCCAGCAGGCGCGCCACGCCCGAGCCGCCGCCGCCATAGAGCGGCTTCAGGACGATGTCGCCGTGGCGGGCGCGGAAGTCGTAGATCGCCTCGACGTCGGAGGTGATCAGGGTCGGCGGCTGCACGCCTTCGAAGGTGGTGACGAAGACCTTCTCCGGGGCGTTGCGCACCTCGGTCGGGTTGTTGACCACCAGGGTCTTCGGATGGATCGCATCGAGGAAGTGGGTCGAGGTGATGTAGGCCATGTCGAAGGGCGGATCCTGGCGCAGCAGCACCACGTCCATCTCCGACAGGTCCTTCAGCTCCCAGTCGCCGAACTTGGTGTGGTCGCCCTCGACGTCCTGCACGGTCACCGGCCGGCCGCGGGCGAACAGCTTGCCGCCTTCCAGCACCAGCCGTTCCGGGGTGTAGACGAACAGCGAATGCCCGCGTTCCTGGGCGGACAGCATCATCAGGAAGGTCGTGTCGCCCGCGATGCGGATGTGCTCCAGCGGGTCCATCTGGACGGCGACCTTCAACCCCATGACGCTCTCCTGCACGGCCAAGGCGTCCGACATAGTCCGCCGGGTGGCGCGGCGCCAGCGTCGAGGCCGTGAAGATTTGGAACCACGAACCACACGAACCCACACGAACGGGCTTGAGCTGGTGAGGCCGTGGCGGTTCGATGGCCGTGAAGGTTGGCCACGGAAAGCACGGACGGACACGGACGAGAGCGCGCGAAGCGCGCCGTCATTCGATCCGCTGAACTTCAGGCAAGCTGTTCGTGCTTTTCGTGTTTTTCGTGGTCCCGACTTGCGGCCTCGACGCGTCGGAAGCGCCCGAAGATTTGGAACCACGAAAAACACGAACGGGGTTCGGAGAGGTCCGGGTTCGATTTGATCGCGCTTCGCGCGGTGGCCGCTGAGCGTCCGTGCTTTACGTGTTTTCCGTGGCTGACCTTCACGGCCGTCGAGCCGCGCTGGCCTCGCCGGCCTGGCCCGTTCGCGTGGGTTGGTGGTTCCGCCGCCAGGCGGCCCTAGTTCAGCTTGAGCCGCACGCGTTCGCGGTGGGCGCGGGCGGCGAGCGCCGCGCCGCCGTCGAGGGCCGAGGCGCGGGCCAGGGCCTCCTGGGCGCCGATCAGCGCGCCCTGGCCTTCGCGGGCGGCGGCGACGTCGAGCCAGGGGCGGTGGTCGGCGGGGTCGAGCAGGGCCCGGCGCAGGGCGGCGCGCTCGGCCTGGGCGTAGTCGCCGGACTGGGCGGCGCGGGCGAAGATGTTGTTCTGCAGCCGGATCAGCACGGCGCGATCGGGCGCCGGCTCCATCAGGCGGTCCAGCCGGTCGGCGACATTGGGGGTGAGGCCGGCGTGCAGGGCGCGCCGCGTCAGCTCCGACGGCAGGACCACGCGGCCCTCGCTGAACGGGTCGAGCGCCAGCGGGCCCTCCTGGGTCTCGATGCGCAGCAGGAAGTGGCCGGGGAAGTCGACGCCCTTGACGATCAGGCCGCAGCGATGGGCTACATGCAGGTAATAGACCCCCAGGGCCACCGGCAGGCCCTTGCGCCGCTGGGCCACGGCCAGGATGTCGGCGTTGTCGGGATGCTCGTAGGTGAAGAGGTCGCCGCCGAGGCCCAGGTCGCCGGCCATGGCCTCGGCCAGGGCCTCCTCGGGGCTCTCGTGGGCCAGGCGCTTGGACAGGCGGTCGACGCCGCTCTGGGCGAGTTCGCGGGCCTCGGCCGGATCGCGGGTCGGATCCTCGTGCAGGGCGCAGGCGATCGCGGCTTCCAGCAACGGGAAGTCGGCGTCACCGGCCTGGCCGGCCTGCGAAAGGTAGGTCTCGGCGTCCGCGCGAGTCATGCGCCCCTCCAGGCGTCGGGACTATGAATCGGAAGCCGCCCGGGCGCCAAGGCGATCAGGTCGAGGCGGACCGCGACGTTTCGCAGCGCCGGCCGCCGCGCGGCCAGGTTGCGGCCGGCGCGCCGCAGGCGCTCGCGCTGGTCGTGGGTCACCGCCTCCATCGCCGCGGCCAGGGTGGTGCGGGACTTCACCTCCACCACCGCCAACACCTGGCCCTTGCGCGCCAACAGGTCGATCTCCGCCTGCGGCGTCTTCAGCCGGAAGCCGAGGATGCGGTAGCCCTTGAGCATCAGCCAGGCGGCGGCCCAGACCTCGGCGCGCCGGCCGGACAGGCGCGCGGCCGCGCCACGAGCGCTGCGGACCCGGCTCACGAGGCGGCGTCCTTCAGCTCCATGGCCCGCCGATAGAGGTCGCGGCGGGGCAGGCCGAGCGCCTTGGCGACCTCGGAAGCGGCCTCGGCGGGGCGCAGGCGGGTCAGCGCGTCGCGGAGCGCGCGGTCGGCGTCGTCGGCGCTGGCGGCCGTCTCGCGGCCGGGTCCGACCAGGATCACGAACTCGCCCTTGGGCTCGACGAAGCGCGGATCGGCGGCGAGCGCGTCGAGCGGGCCCCGCGTCACGGTCTCGTAGAGTTTGGTCAGCTCGCGGGCGACGGCCGCCTCGCGGGGGCCCAGCACCGCGGCCATGTCGGCCAGGCTGGCGGCGACCCGGCTGCCGCCTTCGAAGAAGACCAGGGTCGCGCGCACCCCGGCCAGCTCCTCCAGGAAGGCGCGGCGGGCGGCCGACTTGGGCGGCGGGAAGCCGGCGAACAGGAAGCGGTCGGTGGGCAGGCCCGCCACCGCCAGGCCGGCCAGCAGGGCCGAGGCGCCGGGGATGGGCCAGACCGCAGAACCCTGGGCGATGGCCTCCCGCGCCAGGCGGTATCCGGGATCGGAGACCAGGGGCGTGCCGGCGTCGGAGACCAGCGCGACGCGGGCCCCCTCGGCCAGGGCGGCCAGGGCCTTGGGCGCCGCGCGCTCGGCGGCGTGCTCGTCGTAGCGCTCCAGCTTCTTGGAGAGGCCGTAGGCGGAGAGCAGCTTGGCCGCCACGCGGGTGTCCTCGGCCAGCACCAGGTCGGCCGCGGCCAGCACGTCGAGGGCGCGCAGGGTGATGTCGCGCAGGTTCCCGATCGGCGTCGCCACCAGATAGAGCCCGGGCGCGAGGGGGGCGTCGGAAAGGGTCGGCGGCGGGGGGTGGCGCGACATGGGGCGAAGGCTTCGCCGGTTCGCGCCGCGATGGCAAGCGCGGCCTCAGGCCGCGGCGAGGCGCCCGGTCAGCCAGTTCAGCACCATGCGCCCCCGGGGCGTGGCGCGCAGGCGCGTCGCGTCGGGGACGATCAGGCCCTGGGCGGTCAGGTCGGCGACTTCCGGGTGGGCGGGCGACAGGCCCAGCGCGGCCAGTTCGGCAAAGGGCGCGCCGTCCTCGATCCGCAGGCCAGCCAGCAAGCGTTCCTCGGCCGCCTCGACGGGCGACAGCGTCTCGTCCGTGGCGAAACCCGTCCCCCGCGCGGCGACGGCGGCGATGTAGTCGGCGGGGCGGGCGGCGGCGAAGGTGGCGTGGCGGCCATCGGCGAGGGTCAGGCGGCCATGGGCGCCGGGCCCCGCGCCCGCATAGTCGAGCCCATGCCAGTAGGCGAGGTTGTGCCGTGACCGGGCGGCCTGGCTTCGCGCATGGTTGGAAACCTCGTAGGCTTCGAAGCCCGCAGCCTCCAGCACGGCCTGAGTGGTCTCGTAGAGCTGGGCGGCGGTCTCCTCGTCCGGCGGGACCAGGGTTCCGCGCTTCACCGCCCGGTCGAAGGCGGTGCCGGCCTCGATGGTCAGCTGATAGGGCGAGACGTGCTCGGCGCCGAGCTCGACCGCGGCCGCCAGCTCCCGCGCCCAGGCCTCGGGCGTCTGGCCTGGCCGGGCATAGATCATGTCGATCGACAGGCGGGGGAAGGCCGCGCGGGCGGCGCGGGCGGCGCGGATCGCCTCGGCGGCGTCGTGGTTGCGGCCCAACATCTTGAGCGCCGCGTCGTCCAGCGACTGGAGGCCGAGCGACAGGCGGGTCACGCCGGCGGCGGCGAAGCCCGCGAACCGGTCGGCCTCGGCGTCGGTGGGATTGGCTTCCAGGGTGACTTCCAGGTCCGCGGCGGGGCGCCATAACTTCGACGCCAGGGCGACGATCTCGCCGGCCCAGTCGGGATCCATCAGCGAGGGCGTGCCGCCGCCCAGGAAGATCGAGACCAGCTCGCGCGGACCGGTCAGCGCCGCCTGGGCCGCGATGTCGGCGAGGATCGCCTCCTTCAGCGCCCGGGCCTCGTCGGCCCGGCCGGCGGCCTTGAAGACGTTGAAGTCGCAATAGGGGCATATGCGCGCGCAGTAGGGCCAGTGAACATAGAGGCTGAGGCCGCGCGCGGGCTCGCTCAAAGTATGGCGGCCTTGAGCTTGGCGAAGGCCAGAGCGCGGTGGCTCATGGCGTCCTTGGCCGCCGGGTCCATCTCCCCGAAGGTCTGGTCGAAGCCGAGGGGCGTGAAGACCGGGTCGTAGCCGAAGCCCCGGCTCCCGCGGCCGGGGAAGGTCAAGGTCCCGTCGACGCGGCCCTCGACCACCACGGCCGGCCCGCCAGGCCAGGCCACCGCGAGCGCCGAGGTGAACCAGCAGGAGCGGTCGTCCGAACCCGTGGCCTCGACCCGCTCCTCGACCTTGGCCATCGCCATGGCGAAGTCCTTCTCCGGTCCGGCCCAGCGGGCGGAGAAGATGCCGGGCGCGCCGTCCAGGGCCGCGACCGACAGGCCCGAGTCGTCGGCGAGCGCGATCAGGCCGCTGGCCTCGGCGGCCGCCCGGGCCTTCAGGAGGGCGTTGCCGACGAAGGTGGTCTCGGTCTCGTCCGGCTCCGGCAGGCCCAGCGCGCCGGCGGCCACGAGCTCGAAGCGGTTGTCCAGGATCGCCGCCAGCTCCACCGCCTTGCCGGGATTGTGGGTCGCCACAACCAGGCGCGTTCCGGGATCGAGCTTCAGGGCCATGGCGGAATCTCCTTTCGGGACGGCGGCGCGGACCATAGCGGGACGGCCTCCGTGCTGCATTGCGAAAAGTTCACAAACTTACGGCGATTTAATATCGAAAAACGATAATTCCCTTGATCGGGTTTCGATGTGGCCGTATTGACTATCGACATCGGCCGCACCAAGTGGCTGGCACGATTGCTGCAACGCAGCAATCGTTCAAACCTAAGGAGAGCAACATGTTCAGCCCCGTTATGAAGCTTATGGATCGGGTCACGATGACCGTCGCCGTCGTTTTGGCCGCCGTGCCGGTTCTGGCCCTGATGGCCGCCAACAACCTGATCGCCTAGTCTGGTCCCGCATATGACGAAGGCGGGACAAACCCGCCGCTGACGCCGCCGCCCGCCGGACTGCGTCCAGCGGCGGGCCATCATTAGGGGCGAGACATGCGTTTGATGCGCGCCTTGGGGCCGGGCTCGGTGTCGAGCTTCCTCAAGATCATCCTCGACGTCGTGTTCGTCGCCCTCTGGGTCGGCGTGGGGGCCGTGGGCCTCATCCTGCTGGCCGCCCTGCTCCTCAGCTTCAATCCCGACCTAGTCGGCTCCATGGCCATGAACGTCGACATGAACGGCGTCACCCTGGCCCGCCAATGGCCGACCGTCGTGGGCGGCCTGCTGGTCGCCGCGGTCTATCTGCTCGGCATCCTGGTGATCGTGGCGCGGCTGCGCCAGATCTTCGCCACCCTGATGGCCGGCGATCCCTTCCATCCCGACAATGTGCTGCGCCTGCGGGTGATCGGCCTGGCGC
>CAMFHW010000061.1 GCA_945952175.1 uncultured Phenylobacterium sp.
GCAGAGGACGGCGAGCGCGATCATCGCCCAGAAGCCGACGCCCATCAGGCGGGGCCGCGCATAGTCGGCGGGATCGCGAGGCAGTTCGGCGGGATCCGGATCGACGCTCATGGAGTCCGGTCTATCAGATTCAACAGCGCGGCTTCGAGGGGGAACGGCGCGAACGCCTTGGCCGCGAGCCGCGTCCGGGCCAGAGGTTGCAGCACCGCCTTGGAAAGCGCCAGCACGCGCAGCGTCGGCATCGGCCCGCCGCGGGCCATGCGCGCCAGGACCCTGGCCGCCTTGGGCGAGTGCAGCAGGGCGATGTCGACCTCCGGCAGGCGGGCGCGGTCACCCTCGGAGAGCTCCGCCGCGACGGTGTCGTAGAGGGCCAGTTGGCGCAGCAGCACCCCCTGGCTCGCCAGCGCCCCGGCCAGGTCGCCGGCCGGCTCGGCGGCGCCGGGATGCAGCACCACGCCGCCGCGCAGCTCGCCCTTGCGCGCGGCGATGCCCTCGGCGAGCGCGGCGACGTCGCCGTCGGAGGAGAGCACGTTCTTGAACCCCGCCTCGCGCGCCGACCGCGCCGTGGCGGCTCCGACCGCGAAGACCCGCAGGTTCCGCGAGTCCGACAGGTCGGTGAAGGCGCGCACCCCGTTGGCGCTGGTGAAGGCGAGCGCGCCCACCCCGGACAGATCGATGCTGTCGGGGGCCACGGCCCGCACCTCCAGCAAGGGCGCCACCAGCACCTCGTGGCCCAGGGCGCGCACTCGCTCGGCGGTCTGGTCGGCGCCAGGCTGGGCGCGGGTGATCCAGATGGTCCGCTTTCGGTCGCTGATCGGAGTGGGCTTGGGCACGGCCGCGCAACCCTAGACGGTGAAGCTAGTCCGGCAAAGCGATGAGGTCGCCCGCCTCGGCCTGGATCTGGCGGCCGAGGTCGAGGCCGAGCGCGCGCGCCTGGTCGTGGGCGACGGCGCCCAGCACCACCTCGCCCGTGCGCCGAAAGCGATGCCGGCCGTCGGGCGACAGGGCCTCGACGATCAGCGACAGCCGCTCGCCGACCAGCCGGGCGTGGGCGCCGATGGCGGTCTTGCAGGAGCCTTCCAGGGCGCTGAGCGCGCCGCGTTCGGCGGCGACGGCCAGGGTGGTGTCGCGGCAGCGGATCGCCTCCAGCCACGGCGCGTCCTGGTCGGAGACGCGGGTCTCGATGGCCAGCGCGCCCTGGCCCGGCGCCGGCGGGACCTCGACCGGATCGATCAGGCTCTTCGGCAGGTGGCCGAGGCCCAGGCGCTTCAGCCCGGACAGGGCCAGCAGGATGGCGTCGGCCTCCCCGGCTTCCAGCTTGGCGAGGCGCGTGTCGACATTGCCGCGCAGCATCTGGACGTCGAGGTCCGGGCGGCGGTGCAGGGACTGGGCCTGCCGGCGCAGCGAGGCGGTGCCGAGCCGGGCGCCCTGCGCGAGATCCTCCAACCGGTCGGCCTTGAGGCTGAGGAAGGCGTCGCGCGGATCCTCGCGCTCGGGGATGGCGGCGATGGTCAGGCCTGGCGGGCATTCGGCCGGCATGTCCTTCAGCGAGTGGATGGCGCAGTCGATGCGACCCTCCAGCAGAGCCTCCTCGATCTCCTTGGTGAAGAGGCCCTTGCCGCCGATCTCCAGCAGGCGGCGATCCTGCACGCGGTCGCCGGTGGTGGTGATGATCACCATGGGGGCGACGCGGTCGGCCTCCTCCGGCGGAGCGCCGAGGGCGGCGGCGATGCGGCGCTGCATGTGGCCGGCCTGGGCCAGGGAGAGCTTGGAGCCTCGGGCCCCGATCCGGACGGGCGGTTGCGTGGGCACGGCTGGAAGGCTACCTCGGCAAGTTCAGACGCCCGCCTGCTACAGGACGGGCCGAAAGGCCGCAACCGCCCCGCATGACCACCCTGACCGTCCTCGGTATCGAAACCAGCTGCGACGAGACCGCCGCGGCCGTGGTGCGCCGCGACGCGGCCGGCCATGTGGAGGTGCTGTCCTCGGTGGTCGGCTCGCAGATCGCCGCCCATGCGCCCTATGGCGGGGTGGTGCCGGAGATCGCGGCGCGGGCGCATGTGGAGTCCATCGACGGCATCGTCGCCGAGGCCCTGGCCGAGGCGGGCCTAGGCTATGACGGCCTGTCGGGCGTAGCGGCGACGGCGGGGCCGGGCCTGGTCGGCGGGGTGATGGTGGGGCTCAGCTTCGGCAAGGCGGTGGCCCTGGCGCGCGGCCTGCCGCTGGTGGCGGTGAACCATCTGGAGGGCCATGCGGTCTCGGCGCGGCTGGCGGCGGACATCCCCTACCCCTTCCTGCTGCTGCTGGTGAGCGGCGGCCATTGCCAGCTGCTGGCGGTCGAGGGCGTCGGCGCCTGCAAGCGGCTGGGCTCGACCATCGACGACGCGGCCGGCGAGGCCTTCGACAAGATCGCCAAGACGCTCGGCCTGCCCTATCCCGGTGGCCCGGCCCTGGAGAAGCTGGCCGAGGGCGGGAACCCGGAAGCCTTCGCCCTGCCCCGCGCCCTGCTGGGCCGCAAGGATTTCGACTTCTCGTTCTCCGGCTTGAAGACCGCCGCCGCGCGGCTGGCCGAGGGCGTCACCGACGAGACCGGCCGCCGCGACCTGGCGGCCGCGGTCCAGGCCGCCATCGCCCGCCAGCTTTCCGAACGCACCGACCGCGCCATGGCCGCCTACGCCCAGGCGTATGGGAGCCAGGGCCTGAGGTTCGTGGTGGCCGGCGGGGTGGCCGCCAACAAGGCGGTGCGGGCGAAACTGATGGAGACCGCCCAGAGCCATGGCTTCTCGTTCGACGCCCCGCCTCTGGCCTACTGCACCGACAACGCCGCGATGATCGCCCTGGCCGGGGCGGAGCGGCTGGCGTTGGGCCTGACCGACCCGCTGGACGCCGCGGCCCGGCCGCGCTGGCCGCTGGACGCCGCCGCGGCGGCGGCCAACCCCACCCATCTCGCCGGACGAAAAGGCGCCAAGGCATGAAGACCGCAGGCGTCATCGGCGCGGGCGCCTGGGGCACGGCGTTGGCCCTGGTCTGCGCGCGGGCCGGGCTCGCGACCCGGCTGTGGGTCCGCGAGCCGGAGATATTGGAGGCGATCAGGAGGGGTCGGGAGAATTCCACCTTCCTGCCGAACGTGAAGATCGACGACGCCGTCGAAGCGACCGGCGACCTGGCGGACCTGGCGGGTTGCGACCTGGTGTTGAATGTGACACCGGCCCAATACCTGAGGTCGAGCCTTGCGGCCTTTGCGCCCCATGCGCGCGAAGGCCTGCCGGTCCTGCTGTGCTCCAAGGGTGTGGAGCAGGGCTCGCTCAAGCTGATGACCGAGGTGCTGGCCGAGGCCCTGCCCCAGGCCTGCCCAGCCGTGCTGTCGGGCCCGTCCTTCGCCGGCGAGGTGGCGCGCGGCCTGCCGACCGCCGTGACCCTGGCCTGCCCCAACGAGGAGGTCGGCCGGCAGATCTCCGAGGCCATCGCCACCCCGACCTTCCGGCCCTACTGGGTGACCGACATGGTGGGCGCCGAGGTCGGCGGGGCGGTGAAGAACGTGCTGGCCATCGCCTGCGGCATCGTCGAGGGCCGGGGCCTGGGCCGCAGCGCCCACGCCGCCCTGATCACCCGCGGCTTCGCCGAGCTGACCCGGCTGGCCGAGGCCCTGGGCGGCCAGGCCGAGACGGTCGCCGGCCTCTGCGGCCTGGGCGACCTGGTGCTGACCTGCTCCAGCCCGCAGTCGCGAAACATGAGCGTCGGCCTGGCGCTGGGCGGCGGCCAGACCCTGGACCAGGCCCTGGCCGGCAAGGTCTCGGTGGCCGAGGGCGTCGCCTCGGCCCCGGCCGTGCGCCAGCTCGCCGCCAAGGTCGGGGTCGAGATGCCGATCTGCACGGCGGTCGCCGCGATCCTGGCCGGCGAGGCCGGTGTCGACGCCGCGATCGCGGGCCTGCTGTCCCGCCCCCTGAAGTCCGAAAGCCTCTAAGGAAGTCTCATGGCCCTCTATGTCCTGGTCTGCCACGACAAGCCCAATTCGCTGGACCTGCGCATGGCCAACCGCGAGGCGCACCTCGCCCATGCGCGGGCCAACCTGGCCAAGGTGAAGCTGGGCGGGCCGCTGTTGGACGCCAAGGGCGACATGGCCGGCTCCATGCTGATCTTCGACGTGGACGACGTCGCCGAGGTCCAGGCCTTCACCGACAACGACCCTTATTCGACCGCCGGGCTGTTCAGCCGCGTCGAGATCCTGCCGTTCAAGGCGACCCTGGGCGGCTTCGGTTGAACCGGGAGGATCCCGACAATCCGGCGCGGCCGCCGGCCGGGACGACGCTCTGCGCCCTGGCCGAACTGCCCGAGCGCGGGGCCAAGGGCTTCCGCTTCCGCGTCGACCGGTTCCTGTTCGCGGGCTTCGTCGTGCGCCAGGGCGCCGAGGTGCGCGGCTATGTCGACAGCTGCCCGCACAATGGCTGGCCGCTGGCGGTGATGGACGACCGCTACATGACCCGCGAGGGCGACCGCATCATCTGCGCCGCGCACGGGGCGGTGTTCACGCCGCTGGACGGGGTGTGCGTCGGCGGGCCGTGTGGGGGAGATCGGCTGACGGCGTGGCCCGTGGCGGTGTTGGGCGGGGACGTGGTGACGGCGTAGGGCGCCGCCATCAAACCCGTCATCCTAGGCCTTGTGCCTAGGACCCCTGTCGGGGGCGGGCATGGCCTTCGTTTAGGCGGCGCGGATGGGCTCCCGCCATCATCTCATTGCCAGCGGCCCGAGGGGTCCTAGGCACAAGGCCTAGGATGACGGTCGGGTGTTGCTGCGTCGCGGAGGCTACTCCGCCGCCTTCAGGCCGGGCGCTTGCTCGTTCGAGAAGTCCGCGACATCCGCCAGCAGGCTCTCCGCCGCCTGCTTGACCAGTTCGCCGCCCTTTTCCGGGGTGGCCTGGGCCGGGTCGGAGCCCATGCGGCCGTCGGGATAGCGGGCGCGGAAGTCGACGGATTCGCGGATCGGGCCGGTGGGGGCGATCTGGGGCGCGTAGTTGGCCGACTTGATGCTGTCGGGATAGCCCCACTGGGTGACGGCGATCTCCGACGGGGTGGCGTGGCTGCCGTGGCCGGTGGGGAACTGGCGGTTGGCCAGGCCCATCACGCCCTTCAGGTCCCACCAGTTCTTGAGCTTGAGCGAGAAGTTGCGCGGCCGGCCCATATAGCTGGCCTCGGCGTAGAGCTCGGAGAAGGCCGCCTCGATGGTGGCGACATTGCCGCCGTGACCGTTCAGGAAATAGATCTTGTCGAAGCCGTGGCCCGCCAGCGAGCGGACCCAGTCGCCGATCGCCAGGATGAAGGTGCTGGGCCGCAGGCTGACCGTGCCCGGGAAGCCGAGATGGTGCTGGGCCATACCGACATTGAAGGTCGGGCCGACCAGGATGTCGCCCTGGCGCTGGGCCTCGTGGGCGATGATCTCCGGACAGAGCCAGTCGGTGCCGAGCAGACCCGTCGGGCCGTGCTGTTCGTTGGAGCCGATCGGTATGACCACCGTCTTCGAGCGCTTCAGGAAATCCTCGACCTCGGCCCAGGTGGACAGGTGCAGCAGCATGGAAGCGTCTCCGGCTAATTCGGGGACAGGTTGACTATTCCCGAGGGGCACAGCGTTCGGTCTCGCCACGGAATGGAATAGTCAACCTGTCCCCGAATTACGAGCCCTGACGGGAAAGGGCCAGATAGCCGAGGATCGCCCAGGAGAGGCGCCGCGCCAGGCCTTCGGTCGTTCCACGCTCGACGGCGCCGTCGATCAGGCCGCGCGACAGGTGCAGGATGTCCAGCGCCGCCGCCTCGCCGCCGAGATGGCGGTCGGACAGGAATTCGGCGATCGCCTGGACGGTGCGACCGGCCGCGGCCTGGGCCTCGGTCAGACCGAGCCTCTGCTCCTCCAGGTCGAGGATGCGGGCGAGCCGGGTATGGCGGGTCTGATGGTCGACCGCGACCTGGGCCAACCGCGCGACCGCGCTGGGCGTACCGAGGTCGCCGATTTCGCCGAGCGCCACGCCGAGGGCGGCGTCGAAAGCCTCGGCCTCCCGCCGCGCCAAGGCCGCGAGGATGGCCTCCTTGCCCGGGAAATACTGGTAGAGCGAGCCGATGCTGACCCCGGCCAGGGCGGCCACGGCGTTGGTGTTGAACCCGGCCAGGCCCTCGGCCTCCAGAATGCGAGCCGAGGCTTCGATGATCGCCTCGACCGTGGCGGCGGCGCGCGCCTGGCGCGGGCGCTTGCGGGGGACGACGGCGGGCGGATCGGCCATGGGGAAGGCGAGCAGACTTGAGTGAAGGATCACTCATATTCTGTTCGAACTTCAACCGACGCAAGGGGTTACGCAATGCCCACGCCCACCATGACCTTCTTCATGAGCCTGCGCTCGCAACCGTCCTGGCTGGCCCTGACCCGCCAGCAGCGGGCGGACTACATCGCCGAGCATGTGCGTCCGGTGTTCGCACGCTACCCGCAGGTGCGGATGCGGTTCTACGACGCCGAGGCGTTCAGCGGCCGCTGCACCGACATGGCGGTGTTCGAGACGGACGACCTGCGGGCCTACGGCTTCCTGATCGACGCCCTGCGCGACCTGGAGTTCTTCGGCCTGCCCCATTTCCAGGTGCTCGACGTCATACCCGCCATGGAAGACGGGTATGTCGACTACAACGAAGAGATGGGCGTGGTCGGGTAGGGCCGGCCTACTTCCCGTCCAGGAAGGGGCGGACCAGGGCGACGGTGGCCTTGGGGTTCTCTTCCATGATCCAGTGGCCCGAGGCCGGGACGACGCCTTCGCGCACGTCGGTCGCCGCCGCGCGCATCACCACCGCCATCTGCGGGCCGAACGACTTCTCGCCGCCCAGGGCCAGGATCGGCATGGTCAGCTTGCCGTGGGCGGCCAGGAAGGCGCGGTTGTCGAGGGCGTCCTGGTCGAAGGCCGCGAACTGGGCGAAGCCGGAGTGCATGGCGCCCGGCAGGGCGTAGAGCTTGGCGTAGTGCTCGCGCGAGGCCTCGTCGAAATGGGCTGGGTCGGCGGAGAACTCGTTCCAGAAGCGGTCGAGATAGATCCGCTCGCGCCCGGCGACGAGGCGCTCCATGTCCGGGCCGCCGAAGCGGAAGTGCCAGAGCAGCGGGTTCTTGAGGATCTCCTCCCACGGCCCCACGCCCGGCACTGGCGCATCGATCAGCACGAAGCGGCGCACGCGGTCCGGATGCTGGGCGGCGAAGGCGAAGCCGACCATGTTGCCGATGTCGTGGGCGACCAGGTCGGCCTTGGCGATCTTCAGGCTGTCGAGCACGCCGGCCACGTCCTCGGCCTGGGTCTTCTTGTCGAAACCGCCGGCCGGCTTGGACGACAGGCCGAGGCCCCGCAGGTCGGGCACGACCACCGTGTGGTCGCGCATCAGGTCGGCGGCCATGGGCGCCCACATGTCGCCCGTTTCGCCATAGCCGTGCAGCAGGACCACCGCGGGACCCTGGCCGCCGACACGGACATGGATGGTCGCACCGTTGGTGGTGATCTCCTGGGTGTGGAAGCTGGCCGGGAAGGGCGGGACCTCGGCGGCGGCGGGGGTGGCGGCGGCCATCAGCAGGGCCGCGGCGGCGAGAAGGGGGCGGAACATCATGTGTCTCCTGGGGACGGGGCGTCCAAAGCGGCCCGCCGAGCGTCGACAGCCAAGGTGCCCTCGCCCTATCGTCCGGACTAGCCGCCAGAGGCCGGTTTGAGTGTCTGGGAATTCCGAACGATGATGAAGCTCGAGGGGATCGCCGCCTTCGTCGCCGTGGCCCAGGCCGGCTCGATCAGCGAGGCCGCGCGCCGCGCGGGCCTGGCCAAGTCGGTGGTGAGCGAGCGGCTGGCCGAGTTGGAGCGCAGCCTGGGCGCCCGGCTGGTCCAGCGGACGACGCGCAGGCTGTCGCTGACCGAGGACGGTGTGGCGCTGCTGGACCGCGGTCAGCGGATGCTGCGCGAAGCGGCCGAGGCGGAGGCGGAGATCGCCGAGCGGCGCGGCAGCCTGGTGGGGCCGCTGCGGCTGTCCGGGCCAGTGAGCTTCGGGGTGCTGCACCTGGGTCGCGCCCTGGCCGGGTTCCTGGCGGCCCATCCGCGCATCGAGCTGACGCTGGATCTCGACGACCGGTTCGTGGACGTGGCCGGCGGCGGCTATGACGCGGTGCTGCGGCACGGCCCGGTGCGCGACAACTGGCTGGTGGCCCACCGGCTGGCGACGAGCCGGCGTCAGCTGGTGGCGGCGCCGGCCTATCTGGCATCCCATGGCGCGCCGCGTACAGCCGCCGAACTCGAGACGCACAGGGCGATCCTCTATGCGAACCGCACCTCGGACTGGCGCTTCGAATCCGCCGGCGGGGCGCTGGTGGTGCGGCCGCGCCCGGCGCTGCGGGTGAACAATGGCCTGGTCATGCGCGACGCCGCCCTGGCGGGGCTTGGGGTGGCCCTGCTGCCGAGCTTCCTGGTCCACGAGGAGCTGGCGGACGGTCGGCTGGCGGCGGTCGACATCGGACTCGAGGCGGAGGGGGCCGACATCTATCTCGCCCACATCCGCGAGCAGGCGGCCTCGCCCAAGCTGCGCGCCCTGCTGGCCCACCTGCGCACGGCGTTCGGTGAGCCGCCCTATTGGGAGACCACCTGAATTCTGCGTGGAGCAGCCGGCATCGGAATCGATGGGATGTTTCGGCGCATCCCGAATTTGGACCACGAAGCACACGAAGGACACGAAGAGGCCGCGCTCACCCTTGGTGTTCTTCGTGTGCTTCGTGGTGACACGAACGGCCTACGGCCTAGGTGCGGAGGGCTCCGGGTCAGGCGCTCGTCGCGTGGCGCAATGACGGGCGTTACCGCCGCTCGACGAACATCGGCAGGCCGCCGAGGGGGCGCATGGTGACGCGGTGCTGGATGGCGACCTCGTGGCCGGGCGGCAGGCGCAGGCGGAAGCGCTGGGCCAGCGTCGCCAGGACCAGGACCATTTCGGTGAGCGCCAGGCTGGCCCCGATGCAGACGCGGGGGCCGGCGCCGAACGGGATGTAGGCATAGCGCGGCCGGCCGGCCGAGGCCTCCTTGGAGAACCGCTCGGGCATGAAGCGGTCGGGTTGGTCCCAATGGGCGCGGTGGCGATGGGTGACCCAGGGGACCACGCAGACCGGCGCGCCCTTGGGGATCTTCACGCCGCAGATCTCGTCGGCGGCCAGGGCCTGGCGGGTCGAGGTGCCGGGCGCCGGCGGGTAGAGCCGCATCGTCTCGTCGATCACCATGCGCGCGTAGGCGAGGTTCGGCACGTCCTCATGGGTCGGATCGCGGCCGCCCAGGACCTCGCCGAGCTCGGCGTGCAGCTTGGCCTCGACGTCCGGCCGCTGGGACAGGGCGTACCAGATCCAGCTCATGGCCGCGGCCGTGGTCTCGTGGCCGGCGACGAAGATGGTCACCACCTGGTCGCGCACCTCCTGGGCGGTCATGGCCACCCCGGTCTCGCCGTCGCGGGCGGCGATCAGGCGCGAGAGCAGGTCGGTCCCGCCCGGCGCGGCCTCCCGCTCGGCGATCAGGCGGGCGACCATGGCGTCGAGGTCGGCGAAGACCGCCGCGACGCGCGCCTCGCGCCGCGCCATGCGCCACTTGTCGATCAGGGGCACGAAATCGAGGACCCCGACCTGGGTGGCGGCCATGGCGCCGTTGACCCCCGCCTCCATCATGTCCCCGAGGGCCGCGCCATCGGTGGCGAACACCGCGCGCGAGATGATCTGCAGGGTGAGCCGGGTCATGTCGTGGGCGACGTCGACCGGCTCGCCGGGCGGAAGCTGGGCCCAGCGCTCGGCGAAGGCGCGCGCGTCGTCGGCCATGCCGGGCGCGTAGGCGGCGACCGCCGGCGGGGCGAAGGCCGGGGCCATGGTGCGCCGATGGGCGCGCCAGGTGTCGCCGTCGGAGGACAGCAGGCCGTTGCCGAACAGGACGCCGAAGAAGCGCCGCTCCATCTCGGTCTTCGGATAGTTGGCGACATTGTCGAGGAAGACCCGCTTCACCCCCTCCGGATCGCCGACCACGTAGAAGGGCCCGATCGCGCTCATCTGGCGGATGACCGGCCGCTCGTAGGCGGCGCGGACGATCTGGGGCATCGGGCTCTGGGGATCGTCGATCCGGGTGAGGCGGATCGGGGCCTTTTCCGGCGGCGGGCTCCAGCCAGCCAGGCGGGGACTGTCTTCGGCGACGCGGGCGTCCATGGCGTCCTCCCGGGGATCGTTCATTTAACGCCGTTAAAGAGAAACACGGATCGCGCAGCTTTACAACGTTAAATGAATGGGCGACCCAGAGACATGGCCGCCCCCCGCCGAAGCCCGCCCAACCTGACCGCCGGGAGCGTGATCGCCGCCGCGGCCGCGGTGCTGGAGCGCGACGGCCATGCTGGCCTGACCATGCGGGCGGTGGCGAGCGAGCTCGGGGTGCAGGCGCCGGCGCTCTACTGGTACTTCAAGGACAAGCAGGCCCTGGAGCTCGCGCTCTATGACCACCTGCTGGCCGACCTGCATTTCACGCCGAAGGGCGCGGACTGGCGCGGCGACCTGCGCAGCATGGCCCAGGCGCTGCGGGCGCACCTGGTCTCGCGGCGCGACATCGGCAAGCTGCCGCCGCCCGGCTTCTTCTTCGCGCCCAACGCGATCGGGCTGATGGAGATGGCTCTGGGGGTGCTGCTGGATGCCGGGTTCACGCCGCGCGACGCCTATTACGTGCTGATCACGATGGTCGACTACGTGTCGACCTGGGCCCGGGGCGAGGCGGATCTGCACCTGCGGCCGGTCGAGCGGCCGGGCCTGGACGAGGCGGCCAAGCGCAGCCTGGTCGACGGCACCTATCCGAATTTCGCCCGGGTGGCCGAGGCCTTCCTGGTCCCGAGCGGCGTCGACGAGCAGTTCGCCTTCGGGCTCGACGCGCTGATCGCCGGCTTCGAACGGCTGATTCCGCCACGCTGACGGTTGCGCCGCCGGGCCGGGTTCGCATAACTCCCCACAAGCTTGAAAAGGGAGTGCGCACAGTGAGCGACGGCGAGGTTTTCCCGGTTCCCGAGTCCTGGGCGAAGAACACCCACATGGACGCCGCCGCCTATGAGGCCGCGCTGAAGCGGGTCGAGACCGATCCCGACGGCTACTGGCGCGATGTCGCCGGCCGCCTCGACTGGATCAAGGCGCCGACCGTCACCAAGGACGTCTCCTTCCACAAGGAGGACTTCCATGTCCGCTGGTACGCCGACGGGGTGCTGAATGTCTCGGTCAACTGCCTGGACCGCCATATCGCGACGCGCGGCGACCAGGTGGCGATCATCTGGGAGGGCGACGGCGGCGAGACCACGACGCTGACCTACAGCGAGCTCCTGGCCGAGACCTGCCGGATGGCCAACGTCCTGAAGGCCAAGGGGGTCAAGAAGGGCGACCGGGTCACCATCTACCTGCCGATGATCCCGCAGGCGGCGGTGGCCATGCTGGCCTGCGCGCGGATCGGGGCGATCCATTCGGTGATCTTCGGCGGCTTCTCGCCGGACTCGATCGCCGGGCGCATCCAGGACTGCGACTCCAGGCTGGTGATCACCGCCGACGAGGGCCTGCGCGGCGGCAAGGTCGTGCCCTTGAAGCGCAATGTCGACGAGGCGCTGGAGCAGTGCCCGGGCGTGGCCGACGTGATCGTGGTGCGCCGCACCCGCGCCGACGTGCCGATGAAGGACGGGCGCGACGCCTATTATTCCGACCTGAAGCAGGACGTGGCCGATACCTGCGAGCCCGAGGCGATGAGCGCCGAGGACCCGCTGTTCATCCTCTACACCTCCGGCTCGACCGGGAAGCCGAAGGGCGTGCTGCACACCACCGGCGGCTACCTGACCTGGGCCAGCCACACCCACGAGCTGGTGTTCGACTACCGTCCCGGCGAGGTGTTCTGGTGCACGGCCGACGTGGGCTGGGTGACCGGGCACAGCTATGTCGTCTACGGCCCGCTGGCCAATGCGGCGACCAGCGTGATCTTCGAGGGCGTGCCGAACTATCCGACCAATTCCCGCTTCTGGGAGGTGGTGGACCGCCACAAGGTGGAGATCTTCTACACCGCGCCGACCGCGATCCGCGCCCTGATGCGCGACGGCGACGAGCCGGTGACGCGGACCAGCCGCAAGAGCCTGCGCCTGATCGGCACGGTAGGCGAGCCGATCAATCCGGAAGCCTGGCTCTGGTACCACCGGGTGGTGGGCGAGGGCCGCTGCCCGATCGTCGACACCTATTGGCAGACCGAGACGGGCGCCTGCCTGTCGAGCCCGCTGCCCGGGGCCATGGCGCTGAAGCCCGGCTCCTGCGCCAAGCCGCTGCCCGGGGTGAAGTTCCAGCTGGTCGACGCGGACGGCAAGGTGCTGGAGGGCGCGGCGAGCGGCAATCTCTGCATCACCGACAGCTGGCCGGGCCAGATGCGCACGGTCTATGGCGACCATGAGCGCTTCTTCAACACCTACTTCTCGACCTATCCCGGCAAGTACTTCACCGGCGACGGCTGCCGCCGCGACGAGGACGGCTATTACTGGATCACCGGCCGGGTGGACGACGTGATCAACGTGTCCGGCCACCGCCTCGGCACGGCCGAAATCGAGAGCGCGCTGGTCGGCAACGACAATGTGGCCGAGGCCGCGGTGGTCGGCTTCCCGCACGAGGTGAAGGGCCAGGGCATCTACTGCTTCGTGACCCTGAAGGCCGACGTGACCCCGACCGACGTGCTGCAGGCCGAGCTGAAGGGCTGGGTGCGCCGCGAGATCGGGCCGTTCGCGGCGCCGGACGTAGTGCAGTTCGCGCCGGGCCTGCCCAAGACCCGCTCGGGCAAGATCATGCGCCGCATCCTGCGCAAGATCG
>CAMFHW010000062.1 GCA_945952175.1 uncultured Phenylobacterium sp.
AGCTCAGTCAGGCTGCGGGGCGATAGCGCGCCGGTGTCGTGCCGAAGGTCCGCTTGAAGGCTGCGATGAAGGCGCTCGCGCCACTGTAGCCGGCGTCGAGGGCGGCGCGCGTCACCGACTCCCCGGCGCTCAGCGAGACCACCGCCTGCTGCATGCGCACCCGGCCGCGCCAGGCCTCCAGCGTCAGGCCGGTCTCGGCCACGAACAGCCGCTGCAGCGTGCGGAAACTCGCGCCTGCGCCGGCCGCCAGCTCCGAGAGCGGGACCGGAGAACTGGGCTCCTCAAGCAGACGCTCGGCGAAACGCCGGGCGCGCGGGTCTTCGGGCAGGGGCAGCACCAGCGGCGCGGTTTCGCCCTGGGCCAACAGGTCGACCAGCACCTCCTCCAGCCGGGCATGGGCCGGATCGGCCGCATCCAGCATGCCGAGGCGCACGATGTGCAGGATCAGTTCGCGCAGCAGCGGCGCAACCTCGATGGCGCGGCAGGCCTGAAGTCGCGGATCATCGCCGGCCGGGGCGAGGTAGAGCGTGCGCATCGCGACCACGCCGCGCATGTCGATCTGGTGCGGCGTGCCGCCCGGCACCCAGATGGCGCGGGTCGGCGGCACCAGCCAGGCGGCGTCCGGCGTCGAGACCGACATCACACCGCTCGCCGCGTAGACCAGCTGGGCCCAGGGGTGGGTGTGGCGGTCCAGCCTGTGGCCGTCGCGATAGGTCACCGCCAACCCTCGGACGGGGAAGCCGTCGGGGTCGCGGGCGTTTTGGCGTATGCTCGACATTCTTCGTCAGACTATCGCAAGCGCGCCACTGCGGCGAGGCTTAGCCTCAGGCTCGACATTACGAGGTTCGAGGACCATGACCCCGACCGTCCGCCACTTCGCGCTCAACGCCGACGATGTCGGCCGGGCCAAGGCCTTCTTCGAGACCGCCTTCGGCTGGATCTACACGCCCTGGGGGCCGCCGGGCTTCTACCAGACCCGCAGCGCCGGGCCGTCGGCCATGGGCGCCTTGCAGGGCCGCCGTGGCATCGGCGGCCAGGTCATGCCGGCGGTGGAGCTGACCTTCGACGTCGACGACCTCGACGCCATGATCGCCCGCATCGAGGCCGCCGGCGGGGCGATGATCATGCCGCCCTTCACCATCGAGACGGTCGGCCGGCTCGCCTTCTTCCGCGACACCGAAGGCAACATCGCCGGGATCATGCAGTACGAACCCGGCATGACGCCTGCGGGCGAGAAGGTTCCGGGCGCCGCCTGGTTCTCCGGTTTCGGCATCCATGCCGACGACGTCGGTCGCGCCAAGGCCTTCTATGAGGGCGTGTTCGGCTGGGCCTTCACGCCCTGGGGGCCGCCGGACTTCTACACCTGCGAGGCGGTCGGCGGGCTGCTGCAAGCCCGACACACGGTCGAGGGGCGCGCGCTGCCGGGCATCGAGGTCACCTTCGGCGTCGACGAGATCAATGCCGCCGCGGGCAGGGTGCGCGCCGCCGGTGGCGAGGTGCTGACCGCGCCCTATCACATCGAGGGCGTCGGCCATCACGTCTTCATCGCCACCAGCGAGGGCGGCGTCTTCGCCCTGATGCAGCACGAGGCGGACGGCCGCTGAGCGCGGCCGCCCGCGGATGGATCAGCTCGTCGAGCCGCCGTCGATGACCACGGTCTGACCGGTCATCCAGCCGCCGGCCTTCGACGCCAGAAACACCGCCGCGCCCGCGATGTCGTCCGGCTCGCCCAGGCGGCGCAGCGGCGTGCCCGAGGAGGCGCGCTGCTCGCCGGCCGGGGTGTCCCACAGCGCCTTGGCGAAGTCGGTCTTCACCAGGCCCGGCGCGATGCAGTTGACCCGGATGTTGCTGGGCGACAGCTCCTGGGCGAGGTTCCGCGCCAGCTGCATGTCGGCCGCCTTGGAGATGGCGTAGGCGCCGATCACCTCGGTGCCGCGCAGGCCGCCGATCGACGAGATCACGATGATCGCGCCGTCCTTACGTTCCTTCATCTCGGGGGCCACCATCTGGATCAGCCAGTTGTTGGCGATGATGTTGTTGGCCAGGATCTTCGAGAACGCCTCGTCGGTGATCTCCAGCTGGCTGCCGTAGTAGGGGTTGGACGCGGCGTTGCAGACCAGGATGTCGATCTTGCCGAACGCCTTCCGGGTCTCGTCGACCAGCCGCTGCAGATCCTCCTTCGAGGAGATGTTGGCCGGCACGGCGATGGCCGCGCCCGGATGCTTGGCGTTGATCTCGGCGGCCACCTCGTCGCAGGGGCCGGCCTTGCGCGACGAGATCGTCACCTTGGCGCCGTGTTCGGCCATGCGCTCGGCGATCGCCTTGCCGATCCCGCGCGAGGACCCGGTGATGACGGCCACCTTGCCGGTCAGGTCGAACAGCTCACCCATGACGTTCCCTCTCCGATTTAAACGCTCGTTTGATCGATGGCCGCCATTTGCAGGAGAGGGCGACGTTAGGTCAAGCAGCCAACTCGGCTTTGAGCCAGTCGATGAAGGCCAGGGCGGTGGGGGACATCGGCCGCTCGGCGGCGGGGGCCGCGGCCAGGCCCTGCTCGAAGGGCGTGAAGCTTAGGGGGGCGGCCAGCCGGCCGGCGGCGAGATCGGAGGCGACCAGCCGGCGCTCGACCAGGGCGACGCCCAGGCCCGCCAGCGCCGCCTCGATGCAGAGGTGGGTGTGTGGATAGGTGAGCTCGCGCGCGCCGATGATCGTGCGGCCGGTCAGGGCCGACCACTGGTCCCAGGCGGTGGTCGTGAAATCGTGGGCGATCCGGCAGCCCACCTGGCCGCCGGCCGGCAGGTCGTATCCCGGCGCGCAGACCGGGCCGAAGGCGACGTCGGCCAGGCGGATGGCGCGGGCCTGGTCCTCGAGCGGGAAGGAATGCCGGTCCCAGGCGATCACCAGGTCCGCGCCCTCGCGCCGCATCTCGCGGGCCGAAGTCATGGACAGCCGCACCTTCACCTTCGGATGGTCGCGATGGAACGAGGCCAGGCGCGGCGCGAGCCAACGCGTGGCGAAGGTGGCGCTGCAGGCGACGTGCAGGCTGGGACCGGACGCCGCGTCGCGGGCGCGCAGCCAGCCCTGCTCCAGCCGGTCCAGCGCGTCGGCGACCACAGCGCGTAGCGCCTCGCCCTGGGCGTTGAGCGCCAGGCCCGTGCCCGCCTTGTCGAAAAGAGGAGCGCCAAGCTGATCCCGCAGCACGCGGATCTGGCGGCTGACCGCGCCGTGGGTGCGGCCGAGCTCGGCGGCGGCGCGGGTCACCGAGCCGAGGCGCGCGGTCGCCTCGAAGGCCTTGAGGGCGGAGAGCGGGGGCAGGGCGCGCGCCATGCCATATTGTGAGTTCTACTCACCAAGATTGGCAAGCTATTCGATATTTGGCGGCTTCCAATGCGGCTATGGGTTCGAAGAGTGTGAAGCTGCATCACGGATGGGATCATGGCCGCCATCACCACCATCGAGGATCTCGAAGCCATCTACGGCGCGACCAACGACGCCTCGACGGTGAAGGAGCTGCCCGGGCTGAACGCCGAGTACCGGGCCTATGTGGAAGCCTCGCCTTTCTGCGCCCTGGCCACGGTGGGACCCGAGGGCATGGACTGCTCGCCGCGCGGCGACGCCGGCCAAGTGGTGCGGATCACCGATCCGCGAACCCTGATGATGCCCGACCGGCGGGGCAACAACCGGGTCGACAGCCTGCGCAACATCGTCCGCGATCCGCGCGTGGCCCTGATGTTCATGGTCCCAGGCTCCAACACGGTGATGCGGGTCAATGGGCGGGCCGAGGTGCGTACCGACGCCGACCTGCTGGAGAGCTTCCGCATGGAGGGCAAGCTGCCGCGCTCGGTGATCGTGGTGACCATCGACGTGGCCTATTTCCAATGTGCGCGGGCCTTGATGCGGGCCGAGGTCTGGAATCCGGAACGTTTCGTCGACCCCAGGAGCCTGCCCAGCGCCGGCCAGATGCTGGCCGCCGCGAGCGCGGGCGAAGTGGGCGGTGAGGCTTATGACCGCGAGTGGCCGGCGCGCGCCGCGGCGAGCATGTGGTGAACGCCTTGGGGGTGACTCCGCCGGAAAGCTCCTGTATCGGGGAGGGGTCATGAAGAGCCACGCGGCCCAATCCTATTGGTACTTTAGCTTTCCGACGCCCCTGGCGGAGGAAGGTGTTCGCGTGACCTGACGAAAGACAAGGTTCAAGCCGACGCCCACCAGCCGCCAGTCTCCTGGCGGCTTTTTTGTCGCCGGAAAGACGGGCTCCCACTTGAAGAGTCCCAGATGTCCAGCACCACCGACGACCTGCGTATCGTCACTCTCGACGAACTGACCCCGCCCGCCCGGGTGATGGCGGAGTTCGTCCGCACGCCCCAGGCCAGCCTCACGGTCACGGCCTCGCGCAACGCCGCCCACCGCATCCTCGACGGCGCCGACGACCGGCTGATCGTCGTCATCGGCCCCTGCTCGATCCACGACCCGAAGGCGGCGATGGAATATGCGCGGCGCCTGGCCGCCGAGCGTGTCCGCCATCAGGGCGAGCTGGAGATCCTGATGCGGGTCTATTTCGAAAAGCCGCGCACCACGGTCGGCTGGAAGGGCCTGATCAATGACCCGCGCCTGGACGGCAGCTTCAAGATCAACGAGGGCCTGCGCCTGGCGCGCTCCCTGCTGCTGGAGATCAACGAGCTGGGCGTGCCGGCGGCCTGCGAGTTCCTCGACGTGATCACCCCGCAATACATCGCCGACCTGGTGGGCTGGGGCGCGATCGGGGCGCGGACCACGGAGAGCCAGATCCACCGCGAGCTGGCCTCCGGCCTCTCCTGCCCGGTGGGCTTCAAGAACGGCACCGACGGCAATGTCCGCATCGCCATCGACGCCATCAAGGCCGCGTCCCAGCCGCACCATTTCCTGGCGGTGACCAAGGACGGCCGGGCCGGCATCGCGGCCACCAAGGGCAATGCCGACTGCCATGTCGTGCTGCGCGGCGGCCGGGCGCCGAACTATGACGCGCTGAATGTCGCGGCGGCCTGCGGAGAGATGGCCTCCCAGGGCCTGGTCCCGAAGGTGATGATCGACGCCAGCCACGCCAATTCGTCCAAGAACCCGGAGAACCAGCCCAAGGTGATCGACGACGTGGCCATGCAGCTCACCGGCGGCGAGACCCGCATCGTCGGCGTGATGATCGAGAGCCATCTCGTGGCCGGCCGCCAGGACCTGAAGCCGGGCGTCCCCCTGACCTACGGCCAGTCCATCACCGACGGCTGCATCGACTGGGCGACCAGCGTGAAGACGCTCGACCGCCTGGCCGAGGGCGTGAAGGCGCGTAGGCGCGCCCGCGCCGTGGCGTCGCCCGTCCGCGAACAGGCGCTGTCCTAGCGCGGGGCGGCCAGCGGGGCTGTGAGGGTGGCGCGCAGCCCCGGCTTGTTCGTCCTGTAATCCAGCTCGCCGGAGAGCTGGCTGACCATGGCGGTCATCATCCGCGTGCCGAACCCCTGGCGGGGTTCGTGCTTGCCCTTGCCGTGGTCGGCGACGGTGAGGCGCAGAGTGTTGCGGTGTTGTTCCAGGCTGATCTCGATGGGACCGGCCGCGCCGTCGTAGGCGTACTTGTTGGCGTTGATCACCAGTTCGGTGAGGATCAGTCCGACCGTCACGGCCCGATCGGTCGGCATCAGGACGGGGGCGAGGTCGAGGGTCAGGTGCGAGGTCCACTCCTCGCCCATCGACTCCAGCATCTCGCCGCAAAGCTCCTCGATGTAGCGGGCGAGGTCGACATTCTCGATCTGGTCGGCGCGGTAGAGGCGGCGGTGCACCAGGGCCACGGCCGACAGCCGCCGGCGCGCCTCCTCGATGGCGGCGTGCAGCACCGGGTCCTCCGACTGGCGCGCCTGCAGGCCGAGGAAGCTCGAGACCAGCTGCAGGCTGTTCTGCACGCGGTGGTTCACCTCGCGCATCAGCACTTCCTTCTGCGACAGCAGGGCCTCGCGGTCGGCCAGGGTGTCGCTCAGGCGCGCGTTGAGCTCCTTGAGCCGCCGGGTCTGGCGAACGTCGAGCAGCGCGCGGCGCAGGCGTCCGGCGGCCTCGGTCTCGGCGGGGCTCCACGGCCGGGCGCGGCCCCGGACGGCCTCGCTCCAGGCCTCGAATGAGGCCCGAGGGCTCAGCACCTCGCCGGGCGCCACCGGGGCCTTGTGCGGATTGCCCGCCCAGTTGACCTCCTCGATCTGCTCGGCGCGGAACCACATCAGCACGAAGGGCTCGTCTGTCGAGATCACCGCGCCCATCGCGCCGCTGGCGCTTTCCCGGAAGGTCTCGCCCTGCGGGTAGTCCTCGCCCATCCGGTCGCTGGCGAAGATGTCGGCGCCCGTCTCCACCAGCCAGGCCGCCAGCGCGCGGGTCTCGGTCTCGTGGGGGGTGACCCCGGCCTGGGCGAGTTCGCCGCCTCGCAGCAGAGCCACGCCGTCGGCGCCCATCATCCGCTTCAGTTCGTCGATGTTCTCGATCAGGGCGCGATCCAGCGGCTGGTCGGCGCCGAGGCTGGCCAGCACCTCGTCCTCGAACCCCCGCAGGCGGATGCGCTCGCGATAGGCCTCGGCGTCCTCCTTGGCCCGCACCTGCCGCGCCAGGCCGCCGGCCAGGGCGCGGCTGGCAGCGCGGATGTCGTAGGGCAGGAGCTTCGGCGTCGCGTGGTGGCAGGCGATCAGGCCCCAGAGCAGGCCGTCCTTGACGATGGAGATCGAGGCCGAGGCGCCGACCCCCATGTTGCGCAGGTACTGCATGTGGATCGGCGAGACGCTGCGCAGGGCCGCGTCGCTCATGTCCAGCGGCTCGGGCTCACCCCAGGCCGGCCGTAGCGGCGCGGGGAAATAGTTCACGTCGGGAATGCCGCGGACAAGGTTGCGCACATAGAGGGCGCGAGCCTGGCGCGGGATGTCCGAGCCCGGGAAGTGGTGATTCAGGAACGAGGGCAGGGCCGGGTCGCGGTCCTCGGCCAGCACCACCCCGGCCTCGTCGTCGAGGAAGCGATAGATCATCACCCGGTCGAAGCCGGTCAGCACGCGGAACTCGACGGCGGCCCGTTCGCACAGGGCCTTCAGATTGATGGCGCGCTCGAAGGCGGCGCCGGCCGCCTCCAGCAGGCCCATGATCGCAGCGGCCTGAGGCGGGTTCTCTTCGCCGGGTTCGAACTCGACGATCAGCCAGGCGTCGGAGCGATGGACGCTCACGTCGACAGGCTTGCCGTCCGGCGCGCGCCAGCGGCCGACGAAGCCGCCATGGGCGTTGGAATCGGCGACCCGGGCGAGGCGGCTGGCCAGGCCGTCGTCGGCGAGTTCGCCCAGGGCGCGGCCCTCCCAGGGGCGGCCGGCGAACCGGGCTTCGACATCGCCGGCGGCGTGGCGGACCACCAGGCTGTCGCGCTCGACCACCAGCATCACCCCGTGCGGCTGGATCGCGCCGGGAATGTGGATCGGCTCGCGGTCGCAGCCGGTCAGGTCGATGGCGGGCTCGTTGGCGGCGATGGCGTTCATGTCAGGGCCTCCTGGTCGCACAGCCAGGCGACGGCGTGGGTGAAGCCCGAGACCCCGCCCGCGACCACCTGGTCCGGGCATCGGCCGCCCTCGCGCTCGAGCACGGCCAGGAAGCCGCGCCACATGGATCCGGTGTCGTCCCCGTAGGGATCGAGGAAGCCGAGGCCGGTCAGCGAGACGCCACGCGCCGTCAGGCGCTTGCCGATCACCTTGCCGCCGAGCGTCGAGCCTTCGCCCACATAGAGCAAGCCGAGAGCCTCGCCGATCGAGCCCGCCCTGGGCATCGGGCAGACCGAAGGCGGCGGGGTCGCCGGCGCGCCGAGCGCGGCGAGGTCGGCTGCGAAGCGGTGCGCGCGGCGGCGTCCGGCGAGGTCGAGGTCGGGCAGGTGGTCGAGGTGGCCGCCCAGGGCGCGTTCGAGCCCCGACTGGAACCCCTGGAAACGGCGCACGATGGCGCGTCGCGCGGCCATGTCGGCCAGGCGTTCCGGCAGGTCGAGCCGGGCGTCCAGGGTCTCGTGCAGATGATGCGTGGCGGCGCGCAGCGCCTGCAGGACAGCGGAAGTCATCGCGTCGATCGGGGTCCTGCGGCTGGGGGCTGGCGGACGATAGGCCGGGCGGGCGGAGGTCTTCCGTCCGCAATCCGACACAACACGCTAACCAAGTCGCTCGCCGGCCAATGGTTCCGCTTGTTCCGACGCTTTTCTCGACGCGGCTGATTTCCTAGGGTCTGTTCGCGTTCGGGGAGGCGTTGATGAAGACCCTTGGCAAGATCCTGCTCGGCCTGGTGGCCGTGATCGTCGTGTTGGCCATCGTGGTGGGCGTCCGCACGGCGACTTTCAAACCGCCAGCCATGGCGAGTCTTGCGGAGGTGAAGCTCGCGCCGGCCATCACGGTCGACCGCGACGCCGCCGCCCGCCACCTGGGCGAGGCCGTCCGCTTCCAGACCGTCAGCCACCAGGACAAGGCGGACGATCAGCCCGCCGAATGGGACAAGCTGCACGCCTGGCTGGAGACCACCTATCCGGCCGCTCACGCCGCCATGGCCCGCGAGGAGGTCGACGGTCACACCCTGGTCTATACCTGGAAAGGCTCGGACCCCGCGCTCGCTCCGATCATCCTGATGGCGCACCAGGACGTGGTGCCGGTGACGCCAGGCACCGAGAGCGACTGGAAGCATCCGCCCTTCTCGGGCGAGATCGCCGAGGGCGCGGTCTGGGGCCGCGGCTCGATCGACGACAAGGGTTCGCTGGTCACCCTGTTCGAAGGGCTCGAGGCCCTGGCCAAGCAGGGCTTCACGCCCAAGCGGACCGTGATCGTGGTTTCGAGCCACGACGAGGAGGTCCGCGGCACGGGCGCCCGGGCCGCGGCGTCGGCCTTGGCGGCGCGGGGCGTAAAGGCCCAGTTCGTGCTCGACGAGGGCCTGGCGATCCTCGACGACAACCCGATCACCGGCGGCCCGTCCGCCCTCGTCGGCATCGCCGAGAAGGGCTATGCGACCATGAAGGTGATCGCCAAGGCGCCCGGCGGCCATTCCTCGGCGCCGCCCAAGGACGGCGGCGGCGTGGTGGCGCTGTCCAAGGCCCTGGTGGCTATCGACCACGCCCAGGCGCCGCTGAAGCTGGAAGGGCCGGGTCTCGCCATGCTGCAGGGCCTCGCGCCCCACGGCTCGCCGGCGATCAAGATGGCCGTGGCCAACACCTGGCTGTTCCGCCACATGATCGTCACCCAGACGGCGGCGACGCCAGCCGGCGCGGCGATGCTGCACACCACCATCGCGCCCACCATGCTGAAGGGCAGCCCCAAGGAGAACGTCCTGCCGCAGGACGCCACCGGCTGGATCAACTACCGCATCGCGCCGGGCGAGACCTCGAAGGAGGTCATGGCCCGCGCCAAGACGGCGGTGGGCAGGCTTCCGGTCGAGCTCTCCTGGATCAAGACGCCTGACGAGCCGTCCGCGGTCTCCTCGACCTCGTCCGACGGCTGGAAGATGGTCGCCGCCGCGGCGGCTGACGCCGCTCAGGCCCCGGTCGCGCCGGGCCTGGTCACGGCCGGGACCGACAGCCGCTACCTGCAACCCGTGGCCGCCGACGTCTACCGCTTCCAGCCCATGGTCTTCGACCTCAAGGGCATGACCATGATCCACGGCACCAACGAGCATCTGACCCTTGAGAACGTGGAAAGGTCCGTGCGCTTCTATGCGCGCTTGATCGCCACGGCGGCGTCGAACTAAATCCACGTCCCTTTGCGGGAACCAGGGCCCGCGCCCCTTGCGGTCGGCGTCGGCGCGCATCAGGTTCCCTGCAAGACCTTAGGAGCTACGAGCTATGCACGACTGGCGCTTGGACGAAGAAGAAGACGAGGCCGGCGAACCGAAGCCCGACATGCCGATGACCTCGGGGCCCGTGCAGAACGCGCTCTTCAAGTCGCGCACCGTGCTGATCTTCGGCGAGATCAACATGCGCCTGGCCGAGCGGGTCACCGCCCAGCTGCTGGCGCTGGCCGAAGAGAACGACAAGGACATCAAGGTCGTCATCAACTCGCCCGGCGGCCACGTCGAGAGCGGCGACACGATTCACGACATGATCCGCTTCTGCGGGCCGAAGGTGAAGGTGATCGGGACGGGCTGGGTGGCCAGCGCCGGTGCGTCGATCTTCCTGGGCGCCGAGAAGAAGAACCGCCTCTGCCTGCCCAACACCCGCTTCCTGCTGCACCAGCCGATGGGCGGCGTGCGCGGCCAGGCCAGCGACATCCAGATCGAGGCCGAGGAGATCGTGAAGATGCGCGAGCGCGTCAACCGCATGATCGCCAAGGAGACGGGCCAGCCCTACGAGAAGATCGTCAAGGACACCCAGCGGAACTTCTGGATGAGCGCCGAGGCCGCGGTCGAGTACGGGCTGGTCTCCAAGATCATCGCCAGCGCTTCCGAGGCGTAGGGTTCTCTCACGCTCGTCCCGGCGAAGGCCGGGACCCAGATCGAAAGGCGCCAGCGCGGCTCGAAAGGTCGCGCGGGGCCTGGATCGTGAGCCTCCGAGCCATATGATCTGGATCCCGGCATTCGCCGGGACGAGCGGTGGAGGAGTGGTCGGATGGCGGGCAGTTCGCCCTGGTGGCAAGGCGCGGTCGTCTATCACATCTATGTCCGCTCGTTTTCGGACGCCGACGGCGATGGCCATGGCGATCTCGCGGGCGTCCGCGCGAGGTTGGATTACATCCAGGCGCTCGGCGTCGACGCCATCTGGCTGTCGCCGATCCATCCCTCGCCCAACAGGGACTGGGGCTACGACGTCTCCGACTATGAGGGCGTCCATCCCGACTATGGCAGCCTCGCCGACCTGGAGGCCCTGGTGGCCGACGCCCATGGTCGCGGCGTCAAGGTGATGCTGGACGAGGTGCTGGCCCATACCTCCGACGAGCATCCCTGGTTCGCACAGAGCCGCGACGGTGGGCCAGAGGGGCCCAAGGCCGACTGGTACGTCTGGGCCGATCCGGGCGTCGACGGGACCGCGCCCAACAACTGGCTGTCGGTGTTCGGCGGCCCGGCCTGGGCTTATCAGCCGGCGCGCCGCCAGCACTATCACCACAAGTTCCTGCGCCAGCAGCCCAAGCTCTCCTGGATCAATCCGGACGCCAAGGAAGCCGCGATCTCGGTGCTCGACTTCTGGCTGGCCAAGGGGATCGACGGCTTCCGGCTCGATGTCGCCGGCACCTTCCTGCACGACGCGGCCCTGACGCCCAATCCGCCGGTGCCGCCCGGCGAACGCACCCGCCACCACTGGGCCCACGCCAGCGAGATGCAGCGGCACCTGCACGACTCGAACCTGCCGGAGAACATCCCGCTGCTGGACGAGATCCGCCGCCGGGTGGATGCGCACGGCGATCGGTTCGTGTTCGGCGAGTTTTCCGAGGAAGAGGAGCGCTGCGGCGCTTACTGCACGCCCGACGACGGCTTGCACTCGGCCTACACCTTCGTCCTGCTGCACGCGCGGCGCCTGTCGGCGCGGGTGTTCCGCGAGCACTACGAGACGCTGGGCCGGTTCCCGGGCCACTGGCCCTGCATCTCCTTCTGCAACCACGACATCCCGCGCACCGCCACACGCTTCGGCGGCGGCGAGGCGATCGCCAGGCTGATGCTGGCCCTGCTGCTCACGCTGAAGGGCACAACCCTGCTCTACCAGGGCGAGGAGCTCGGCCTGCCGGAGGCCCAGAGCCTGACCCGCGAGGAGATCCGCGACCCGGTGGGCGACCTCTACTGGCCGATCGCAAAGGGCCGTGACGGCTCGCGCACGCCCATGCCCTGGACCGAGGGGCCGAACCTCGGCTTCACGACCGGCAAGCCCTGGCTGCCCCTGGCCGTGGAGCATGCGGGCCTGTCGGTTGAACGCCAGGCGGCCGACCCGGCCTCGACCCTGGCGCTCAGCCGCGCCCTGATCGCTCAGCGCAAGGCGTCGGTCGCGCTGACCCGAGGCGAGCTGGAGCTGATCGACGCGCCGGAGCCGATCCTCGCCTTCTTCCGCGAGGCGGACGGCGAACGCATCGCCTGCGTCTTCAACATGAGCGGCGATCGCCACGTGTTCGGCGATGCGCGGCTGGACGGCGGGCAGGTGCTGGCCACGGGCCCCGGCGAGGCCCGGCTCGACGGCGGGGCGCTGCACCTCGGCCCTTACGCGGCGCGCCTCGTGCGGGTCAGCTGACGCCCAGGCTGAAGCGCTTGTTCACCCGGTCGACCGGGCGTCCGTCCTTCAGCGGCACGGCCGGGGTGATCGAATGGTCCTGGAACCCTTGCTTGCCATAGAAGGTCAGGCCGCCGGTGTTGTCCGCCCGGATGGTGGCGTTGATCGCGGAGAGTCCGAGCTGGCGCGCTCGCTCGCGGGTGGCGGCGAACAGAGCCGAGCCGACGCCGCGCTGCTTGCCGTCGATGCGGGCGAAGGTGCCGATGTCGCCGATGTCGTCGGGCAGACCGTCCTCGCGGCCCAGCGTCTGGAAGCCCTCGAGCCGTCCCGTCGCGCGGTCAGCCGCGACGAAGCAACAAAGCACGGTCGGCCCGACCAAGTATCGGTCGGCGAGGCGCTCGGGCGTGTAGGGCGTCTCCAGGGCGGTGGTGCCGCCCGCCGCGATGATGGCGTTCAACCTGTCTCTTATACACATCTGACGCTGCCGACGACTCCTTACGTGTAGA